>JAGCTK010000241.1 GCA_017963715.1 Alphaproteobacteria bacterium
CAGAAAATGCTCTGGCCGTCGTTTCAGGCAATTGCGGCTCACGTTCCGGTTCCGGCACAACGCAAGATCCTTACGTTTATGCCGACAATTGCCAATGGACGTTAGATACCGATACCGGTGAAATGACCATTTCCGGCACCGGAAATATGTATTACGCCGAATATGATTACAATCAAAACAAATGGCCAAGACCTTGGGCGTCTTACATTTCAAGCATCAAAACTGTTACGGTTGAAGATGGGATAACTTCTGTTGCAAACGGGGCCTTTTCAGGAGCCACACACCTAGAATCCGTTGACATGTCCAACTCTCTTACAAGAATAGGCAATTCTGCATTTTGGAGCACTGCTCTCACTTCTGTTAGCATACCTTCATCAGTCACATCTGTTGAAGCAAATGCTTTCAGAAATGCCACAGGTTTAAAAGACATAACATTTGAGGGAAATATGCCAAATTGCGGAATAGGCTGGATTCAAGATGATCCTTCTGATTTGATCATTAGTTTCAGCGGCGGTGAGGCAGATAAAAACAAATTGCTTCATGCCATTCAAATAGGCGGAGCATATCAAGAGGTTTGTCAAAATGGTCATTCAAATTGCACCTACACGCCATCCGCACAAGAAAACGTCACGCTTCGATTGATGGAACCCGATGGTACAATGATTTATTACAACGATAAAGGCAACATCATCAAAATGGGCGGCAAACGTATTTATACTATTGAAGAAGCGACCAAAGCCGCAGGCGAAGTCAATAAAGTTTCAATACGTTATCGCTGATTTTTTTTCAATTATACCCCGCCTGTCAAAAATTTTACTTGACGGGCGGTTCGTTTTTAGATACAAAGCGATATATCGAGTAACATTGGAGAAATATTTTGAAAAATTTTGTGAGATTTTGCCTGCGTACATTCTTTTATATTTTCAAAGTCAGGTGTAATATCAAATTTGACGTCAAAAAGTTGCCGTCAAAAGGCGTTTATGTCGCCAACCATGTATCATATCTTGATCCGATTTTGTTGTTTGCCTTTCTGCCCGGCAATCCGATTTTTGCCTTAAACGGGCATTTATATCGCCGGCGTTTTATTCGCTTTTTGATGAAAACGGCAGATATTGTCGAATTCAACCCGATTGAACCGACCGATTTAAAAGACTTAATTACTAAGGTCAATGCCAATCGATTGGTCGTTATTTTTGCCGAAGGACGCATCACCGAAAGCGGCGGTTTGATGAAGATTTACGAAGCACCAGGTTTGCTCGCCGACAAAACAAAGGCCCCGATTATTCCTGTCTGGATTGAAGGTCCGCAATACGGTTATTTTTCCAAAACCAAAGACAAGTTACCCCACAGACCGCTGCCTAAAATGCTCATTACGGTCGGCGCACCGAAGCCTTTTAAACTCAAAGACGAACTGCGTCGTCAGCGTGACCACTTAAGCAACGAAGTTTATCATATTTTGACCGATTTGCAGTTTGAAATTACCTATAATCCCAATATTTCAATTTTTGCACAACTTGTCAAAACATCAAAAGTTTATTCCAAAAAAGGATTCTTCTTTAAGCGTCCGAAGATTATCGAAGACATCAATCGCAAACCGATGAGTTACAAAGACTTGCTGCTCAGAGCCTATCTTTTGGGTAAATTTTTCAAAAAGAAAACCGCACACATGGAACATGTCGGTTTAATGTTGCCCAACACCATTGCGACCATTGCCACATTTTTAGGTTTGTCTGCTTATGAACGCATTCCCGTGATGCTCAATTTTTCGGTCGGCGCCAAAAACATGATTTCCATGTGCAAAACAGCCGAAGTTAAAATGGTCATCACATCTCTTGCATTCATCAGAAATGCTAAGATGGAGCCGGTTGTTGAGGTCTTAAAGTCCAACGGAATTGAGGTCTTTTATCTTGAAACATTGGCCAAGAAACTCGGCATTATGAGCAAACTCGGCGCATTATTGCGTTACAAAACAAAACGTGTTCCGCACAAACGCGGAGGCAGTCAAAAAGCCGTTATTTTGTTTACCTCAGGTTCCGAAGGCGCACCGAAGGCCGTCGTTTTAAGCCATGCCAATATTATTGCCAACATCACACAGGTGACCACGCTTGAAACACTCAATATGAAAGATTTGGTGTTCAACGTGATGCCGATGTTCCACAGTTTCGGTTTAACAATCGGCACTTTACTTCCGCTTTTGGTCGGTTCTCGCGTGTTTTTATACCCCTCACCGCTTCATTATCGTGTGATTGCCGAACTCATTTACGAATTGGGTGCCACAATTTTATTCGGTACCGACACATTCTTCAGAGGATACGGCAAAATTGCGCATCCGTATGATTTTTACAATGTACGCTTTATGTATGCCGGTGCCGAAGCCGTCAAACTCGACACTCGAAATCTGTTTATGGAGCACATGGGCACGCGTATTATGGAAGCCTACGGCGTCACCGAATGCGCACCGCTGGTCACGGCCAACAACCACATTTACAACCGTTTCGGTTCCATCGGCAAAACCGTGCCGGGCGTTCAATACAAAATTGAGCCCGTCCCCGGTATCGAAAAAGGCGGTGAATTGGTCATTAAAGGCCCCAACATCATGCTTGGTTACATTATGCCTGACAATCCCGGCGTTTTGGTGCCGCTGCAAGACGGTTGGTATCACACGGGTGATGTGGTGGATATTGATGAACTCGGCTATATTTACATCAAAGATCGTATCAAACGTTTTGCCAAAATCGGCGGCGAGATGGTGTCTTTAAATGCCGTTCAAGACATGGTCATCAGCGCATACGAGTGGATGGGCGCAGAGTTTAGTTACGGCATTGTTTCAATCCCGCACGAGAGCAAGGGTGAACAGATTGTTTTGGTCACAAACAATACGCAGGTCAAGCAGGAAGTCTTGCACGACTATATCAAAAACAACGGCATGTCCGAGTTATTTTTACCGCGTATTATCTTATACCATGACAAGATTCCGGCATTTTTGACGGGCAAAACCGACAACATCACTTTGAAAAAAGAGGTGATGGAAGAACTCGGTCTCAACTAAAGTCGGCATCAAAACTGCGCAGATATCAATTTTATTTTTCAAAACGGCTTGACTTAGGGTTGTTTTGTTACTAAGTTGATATTAACATCAATGTTTCAATGTTGAAAAAGGTTTGATATGACAAAACATCATCACGACAAACAGCACCACGAGTTCGACCAAGAATCGGGCAAAAGCGAAACTCTCGAAAACGAGGTTGAATCCGCCGAAGAAGATGCATTACAAGATTTGGCTCAAGAAAATCAAAAATTAAAAGATGAGCTTTTGCGTGCTTTGGCAGACTCTGAAAACATCAAAAAAAGATGTGCCGCCGAAATCGAAAAAAACAGCAAATACGCCATCTCATCATTTGCCAAAGATTTGCTCGGTGTGGCTGATAATTTAGATCGTGCCTTACAGGCTACCCAAACAGAAGACAACACCTCATGCCAAGCCTTGTTAGAGGGCGTCAAACTCACACAAAAAGAACTTTCGCATGTTTTTGAAAAGTTCGGCATCACAAAAATGGAATGTATTGGTCAGCCTTTTGACCCCAATTTTCATCAGGTTATTCAACAGGTTTCCGATCCCTCGCATCCGGCCGGCACAATTATCACCGAGCTTCAAACCGGTTATATGATTAACGGTCGCATCCTGCGCGAAGCCATGGTTGTGGTTGCAACCGAATAGAGCAAATCCTTGTATTGATGCGCCGGTATCTTTACTTTGATTTTACCAATCCGGTGTATCATCCATGTCATCATGGAAAGGTTCAAAAAAATGGAATTAAATACAAAACAAATTGCCGATATTTTAGGCCATAACGGTGATGTTATCAGCGCCCCGGTGCACCAAATCACAACTGACAGTCGTCAAGTCCAAAATGGTGATGTCTTTATCGCCGTTAAGGGCGAAAAATTCGACGGGCACGATTTTGTGCTTGAGGTTCTCAAAAAAGGCGCCTCATTGGCCATTGTCGATCATTTGATTGCCGATACGGATCGAAATAAACAAATCGTTGTTTCCGACACACTGGATGCCTATGGAAAAATAGGCGCTTATATGCGAAGCCGGTTTAAAGGTGTTGTCATCGGCCTCACGGGCAGTGCCGGCAAAACCACCACCAAAGAAGAAATCAAATTTATTTTATCAAATTTCGGCAAGGTCTATGCCACGCCCGGCAATCACAACAATTTTATCGGCGTGCCGGAAAGTTTGGTCAACCTCGATTTATCAGCCGATTTTGCCATCATTGAAATGGGCATGAGTGCCAAAGGCGAATTGTCGCGTTTAACATCATACGTCAAGCCCGATATTGCCCTTGTCACCAATGTCTATCCGATGCATATTGAATTTTTTAAAGATTTAGAACATATCGCCCTGGACAAGGCCGAAATTTTTGAAGGCCTTAAAACAGACGGTATTGCCGTTATCAACGAAGATACCAATTTTGCTGATGTGCTCACCCGAAAAGCCAAAGAAAAAACTCAAAACATTATTTTATTCGGTACAAATCACCATTCAAGCGCCTCTTTTGAATTGCAAGATGACGGAATGCATCATCTCTACAACGCTTGGGCCGTTTTAAGTGTTGTTCGCGCTTTAGGTTTGGATGAGCAAAAAGCCGCATCGTTTATCAAAGATTTCGGCGCGCTTGAGGGCCGCGGCAAAAAACATATCTTAAAACTCAAAAACGGCGGAACATACACCTTGATTGATGACAGTTATTCCGGGCAACCCGAGGCGATGAAACTTGCCATCGAGGCTCTTGATAAAATCAAAGCCAAAGGTCGCAAGATTGCCGTTTTAGGCAAAATGGCGGAACTTGGTCAACATTCAAAGCAAAAACATATCGAAATCGGTGAGAGGCTTGCCGATACAAATATTGATATTGTCATCGGTGTTTGTGAAGAAATGAAAGATATGCTTGCCTGCCTGCCGCCCAAAATAACACAATATTATTTTGCCTCTAAAGACGGCCTTGATGATTTTTTGTTAAATCACCTCTTGCAAAATGAAGATATTTTGCTTATAAAAGGGGCAAGATACTCGTCAAAATTATACCAACTCACCGAAGAGTTGCTTAAACAAGGAAGTTAACAAACCAAATGAAGTGCCCGTTTTGCGGATTTGATGATACGATTGTCAAAGATTCACGCAACAGTGATGACAATACCTCCGTGCGACGCAGGCGGGAATGTCCCGAATGCGGCTCACGGTTTACAACATTTGAACGTGTCCAACTCCGAGAATTGACGGTCGTCAAAAAAAACGGTGAAAAAACACCGTTTGACAGAGAAAAACTTTATCGCTCGATTGCGCTTGCACTGCGCAAACGTCCGATATCACCCGAGCGCATCGACAAGGTCGTCACCTCACTTGTGCGTAAATTTGAAAGTTCGTATGAAGGCGAAATTTCAACTTCGGATATCGGCCAGGCCGTGATGGACAGCCTGTCGAGGTTAGATCATGTCGGTTATATTCGTTTTGCCTCTGTTTATAAAGATTTCAGAGAAGTCAAAGATTTTGAAGACTTCGTCAAAACATTAGATGAATTGGTAAAACCCGCAACAGATGATAAGGAGACCAATAATGACTAAGTTTGTATCGCAAAAAATACGCCAAAAGTCCGGCGCGCGTCTGGCGGCCGTACAGGCTGTGTATATGGCATCTTTCGGCCAAACAAATGTCGATGCGGTCATCAAAGATTTTGTAGACGGCAACATCGGCCGTTATGCCATTGATGAAAACAATCCGATGCACACCGAAGAATTGATTGAATTATCCCCGATTGACACCGTTTATTTTTCAAACCTTGTCAAAGGTGTCTTTACCAAAAAAGAAAGCCTCGAAAAATCGCTCAACTTATATCTCAATGAAAAACGCGATTTTGACAAGATGGATCAAACAATGCAAGCACTCCTGTTGTGTGCAACGTATGAGCTGACAAACACATTAGACATTGATGTCAAAGTCCTCATTCAAGAATATGTTGATTTAGCCTATGCCTTTTTCAGCAAAAACGAACCCAAAATGGTCAATGCCCTGCTTGATCAAATTGCACATGCCGTGAGGATGTAAAACATGTCGATTTTGCCTTTAAGAGAATATCCCGATCCGATTTTGCATCAAAAAGCGCAAAGTGTCGCAAAAATTGATGATGAGATTCGTTTATTTTTAGACGATATGTTAGAAACGATGTATGCTGATCGCGGTGCCGGTTTAGCTGCCCCACAGGTCGGGGTTTCAAAACGTATGATTGTTCTTGATGCCGAGCAAAAAGAAGATGAAGACGGGCATCACCAAAAAGGTCATCCGATGGCTTTAATCAATCCTGAAATTATTTATAAATCAGAAGAAAAAATTTTATTTTGCGAAGGATGCTTATCCCTCCCCGAGCAAAGAGCCGATGTCGAACGTCACCAAAAAATCAAGGTACGTTATCAAGACACAAACGGTTCCGTCAAAGAAATTGAGGCTGAAGATTATCTCGCGGTTATTTTACAACACGAAATTGACCATTTGGACGGCATTTTATATATCGACCATTTAAGCCGTCTCAAACGCGAGATGCTCTTAAAAAAACTTCAAAAAGCAAGAGAACAGAAGGCCGAAAAAGCCTAAATATTCTTATTTAAACCATTGATGCAACTTTCGCTTTAATCCGTGTGCACCTTTTTTGGCATAATAAGACAAGCCAAATCCCGAAAATGTTTCTTCACCTTCAAGATGATTTCTAATCATACTTGTATCATAATCCGTATGCTGTTTGAGTTTGGTGTCGATATGAAACATCGGCTCACGCAGATTATCTTCGGGTTCTGACAATGTTTTAATGCGCACAAACGGCATACGATTAAATTTAAGCAATCTCACGGGATAAGACAACGGATCTTCTTTGCGATAATTTTTGATATAACTGTTGCCCGAAAAACCGAGTTCGGTCAAAAACGGCGTTAAAATACTTTCATAAGTTTTTCTGTTTTGGGTGGGCACAATATTACTCCAAAATTCATGAAATTTCGGATGCACCAAAACATCATTTTTAAACACCATAAAATAACTGTCGAGATGATAGTTGCTGTGATAATTTTCGGTCAATCCCCAAAAATCATAATCGCGCAAATCCATATAATCAAAAATGTTTTGCATATTGCTCATCGGGCCGTAAACGCTGTCGTTACAAATAATCATTTCATCATAGGTCATAATTTTTTCCCACCCGATATGATGAATCAAAATTTGCCACGATCCGAAGTCATAACTTTTATGGGGTGCCGAAGACGCATATTTAACATACGGTTTTAGTTTTGCCAATTCCGAAGGCGGCATACGACCATCGGCAAAATAATACACGTCGCTTAATTTTGACAATTTTCGTGCCAAATAAACGACATAATCCTGAACCGTATTTTTCTTGTCAAAACCGGCAAAAAGGCAAATCCTGCTCATCCCTCGTCTCCGCTGTGATAAATGTGATAACCTCATACATATAACGCCGACGAGGG
>JAGCTK010000242.1 GCA_017963715.1 Alphaproteobacteria bacterium
ACACGTAGTATTGATTAAAAAGACTGTGTATTGGTGGCAAAATACGGTTGGTCACAAAAATTAAAACAAAAATACGGGTACGATAATTTTATGGATGCGCAAGGTCGTGTCAGTCGCGTGCTTAATCAAAACGAGATGATGTACGGTTTTGATGCATATGACAGACAGTTGCATGCAAGACAGGTTGCATTCGGTAAATCACAAGTTTATGCACCGCCGGCTTAAAGCCAATCTTGACAATCGATTGCCAAAAAAAATTGTACAAATTTTATTTTTTGTATTGCATATTTTTTCGACAAGTTCTATGATAAGCCAGTTTTGTTGTTGAATATGAGGCTAAAATGGAAGAAATTATTTTCCCTAATCAAATTAGATTACAACGTAAAAAAAGAGGCATTTCAATGCAAGCCCTGGCAGACCATTTGGGTGTGAGTTTGTCGGCCGTGTCAAAAATTGAAAAAGGTTATCGGCGCTTAAATCATGACCAATTAATTGCCGTGGCTGAAATGACGGATTGCGCATTGCAGGATTTGTATGTGAATGCCCAAAATTCAAAAGAAGAAGTCGTGATGGCATGGCGTCGTGAACAGGAAAGACGCAACCAAATCAATGTGGATGCCGGATTGAAAGTGTTGGGCGCGGCGTTGCGTCGGATCCGTACAACAAAAGATTTGACATTGATGGAAGTGGCTGAAGGAGCGGATATGACTTTGTCCGTTTATCACCGCATCGAAATGGGTCAACGTGAAGTTTCGGATAAAGAATTGAAAAATATCGCACGCACGTTTTCGATGAGTGTCGACGAATTGCAACAAAATATTAAAGAGTTGAACGAGACGGGTGCGCTTGAAGAAATTATCCAAAAAACAGATGCCAAATACAAGTCTTTGGCAACACCTAAGGGCAGCCATGTTTCGATGTATGGTTTGTATACGGGTGATTTACCGCTGATTAAAGTGTATGGTATGCCCGGTCAAAACGGCAATATTCTGATTGATTTGGAAGATGAAGATGCCAAAGAAGTGATTTGTCCGTTCCGTTTGATGAACAAACATGATGCTTACGGTGTCAATTTGAGTACGCGTCGTTTGGGCACATTGCTGTCCAATCGTGCGGTTTTGTTTGTTGATCCGCAAGAGATGGTAAGCGTGGGTGATATTGCTTTGTACTACATCTCTGAAAACGAAGCGATGGTCTTGAGTATTCGTGAAGATGACAACGGTGCTTTGTACGGTATGCGCTTTAATCCGGATGAAAAGGTGACCATTGCCACGGATGATTTGAATAAATTGTTCAAAGTTGTGGCAATTGATTTGTAAAATCGCGACATATTAAAAATAAACGTCTTGCCGACTTTGGTGGCAAGGCGTTTTTTTGATACATTTTTTATGCAACAATTCAAAACATGCGCTTGAGTTTTAGGCTGATTTATTTTATAATGACGCAAAATGTGCAAAGAAATACAAAAATGTTTAAGAGTTTCTATCGTTGTTTAATTCTTGCTTTTGCGGTGCTGGTGCTGATGCCGAGTGTTTGTTTGTGCGCAAAAGATGATGCCTCATTGCCGCCAAAAGAGTGGATGAACTTTTTGTCTTCGCTTAAAAAAGAAATGCTGGCCAAGGGTATTTCGGAGGGCACGATTGAAAAGGCCTATGGAACAAAAACATATTATCACGTCAAGCCGGAAGTTGTCATCAAAGACAAAAAGCAGGCAGAGTTTATTTTGACGTCGCAGGATTATATCAATAAGATCGTCAGTGAATCACGCGTCAAAAAAGCACGACAGGAATATAAAGCCCTTAAAAAACAATATCAGAAGGTGTCGGATGAATACCAAGTTCCGATGGAATATCTGATTGCCTTTTGGGGCATCGAGACAAATTTCGGGCAAAACAAAGGTAAATATCATTTAATCGACGGTTTGACCAATTTGAGTTATCGTAATCGACGTGCCAAATTTTTTAAAAATGAACTTTATCACGTTTTGAAAATTATGGATAAGTTTGACTTGGAAAACGATAAAATGCTCGGTTCGTGGGCCGGTGCCATGGGGCACTTCCAATTTATGCCGTCAACATACAATGCTTATGCAATTGATCAAGACGGTGACGGTGTTGCGGATATTTGGGACAGTTTTGATGATGCGATTGCCTCGGCTGCCAATTATTTGCACCATTTAGGTTGGAAACCGGATGAGCCATGGGGTAAAGCGGTGACATTGCCATGGGATTTTGATTATACCTTGGCCGGTTATCAAACACGCAAATCGGTTGAAGATTGGGAAAAACTAGGTGTCAAAGATGCATCGGGAAATAATTTGGATCTCAATCCGGCGCTGATGGCGTCAATCATTTTGCCCGATGGGCGCAAAGGGCAGCCTTATCTGATTTTAGGCAATTTTCGGCGGATTATGATTTGGAACAGGTCTGAGAATTATGCTTTGGCCGTGAGTTTGTTGGCAGATTATATTTCATCATCCGAAAAATATCATCCGCTATCTTCAAAAAACAGGTATGCATTGACCAATGAAGACGTTTTAAAAGTTCAGAAATTTATCAACAAAATATTGCATTTGCGTTTGACGGAAGATGGCAAACTCGGTCCGAAAACAAAAAATGCCATCAAAAAATTGCAGGCCAAAGCCAAGATGCACCAAGACGGATATCCGGATTACGGTTTACTTTATAAAATTGATCATTATAATCCGGCTGTTGGCTTTTCAGCACCCGTTCAACCGCCAAAGAAAAATACGAAAGATGTTAAATAGAACAGTTGTATGGAACAATATTTGGTGCAAAACCCGAAACAGCTGAAACACATCTTGAAATGAGGGGCAAATGTCTTTTGATGTGATGTTACAACAAGCGCAAGATTGTTATATGAACGGTGCCTACCAAGAAGCCGAAAGGCAGTGTCGCGCGCTTTTGGCTTTTGTTCCCGAAAACAGTGATGTCTTGAATTTGCTGGGACTGATTGCGGCAGCAAAAGGTGATCATCAGACAGCCGTTTTGTATTTTGAAGATGCCTTAAAGCAGGCGCAAAATAAATTGCCGATTTATTTTAATTTGGCGGTTTCGCTTTCGGAAGATTTTAAGATTGATGAGGCAATCAGAGCCTATCAACAGGTTTTGGCACTTGCCCCGAATACAAAGGAAGCGCTTAACAATCTTGGGGCTTTGTATGAAAAAAAAGGTGATATGGTGCAGGCGCAAGACTGTTATCAAAAGGCCGTTTTAATTGATGAAAATTATGTTGATGCGTTGGTCAATATGGCGGTGTTAAAAAGTGATATCTCGGCGCTTCAATCATTGGCTGCACGCTTTGAAAAATCGGCACTGCCGCTTTATTATTTAGCCTTATCTGCCTTCAAAGAAAAAGCGTTTGATAAAGCACTCTCTTATGCCTTGAAGGCGGATTTTTTGGAACAAGCCTATGATATCAAACGGTTAATCGCAAAGGCCTATGGTGCTTTAGGTGATAAAGAAAATGCCGTCAAATACAATCATCAGGCGCTGCTTTTAAATTCTAAAAGCGTCGAGGCTTTGGTTGATTTGGGCGTTTTGGAACAAAATGAAGATTATTTCAAACAGGCTCTCTCTCTTGATGCACAAAATTATGCGGCGCATTTGACGTATGCTGATTTTTTGTATGCAAGCGGTCGCATGATTGAGGCTGTCGAAGAATACCACAAAGCCGTTTTGCTCAATGCCGAGGATGCCGCTTTAAGCAACAATGTCGGTCTTATCTTAAAAGATTTGGGAGATGAAAAACAGGCGCTTGATTTGATGATGAATGCTTTTATCAAAGAACCGGACAATATCGATATTTCAATCAATATGGCCGAAACGTTGGTTTTGCTTTATCAAAAAGACAAGGATGAGGCGTTGCGTATTGCCCGTCTTTGGGCATTAAATGCCAAAGATAATGTTTTTGCAACGCGAGTTTTAGCTGCTTTCGATCAAAAACCGACAACCGATGACGATATATATGCCAAGATTTTGTTTGATGAGTTTGCTGATGTATACGAAAGCCGTATGCAAAGTATCCGCTATGCCGTGTTTGATAAAATAAAAGAGTTAGGCCTCAGCCTTGGCGGTCACGTTTTAGATTTGGGATGCGGAACGGGGTTGGCGGCGACATATCTTAAAACACCTCAAGGATTGTGGACAGGTATTGATTTGTCGGCTAAAATGCTTGAAAAAGCCGCCGCAAAAAAACTGTATGATACCCTGATAGAAAGTGACGCTGCGGCTTATTTGAAACAAAACAGTCAAAAATTTGATGATATCCTCTGTCTTGTTGTGGCGGAATATCTGAAAGATATTGAGGAACTTATCAAACTGTGTTATCCGGCTCGCTTG
>JAGCTK010000243.1 GCA_017963715.1 Alphaproteobacteria bacterium
GTGGCCTGCTGATTGAGCGAGGAAATTAAAGCGGGGTTGTTAATTTTTTGAAAAAGCCAGTCCGGACATTCGAGTTCAACATTAAAGGGATAGACATCTTCTCTGATATGGGTGATGCGATGTTTTTCGGCATCCGTTAAAGGTTCGAGCCCGTGGGGGCCGCCCGTGATGATGTCAAAATCTTCATTTTTAAGATAGGTCAACAATATATCGCGCGGCTTTGTGCTTTGCGCATCAAACGACAAACGCAGACGGTGCCTGATGATGTCCCAGAGTGTGTCGGTGATAAAGCGTCTGTCTTTAGAGCCGATATATTTGCGTGCGCGCAAATAGCGATTGAGGATAACATCAGCCGGCGTTTTGTCTTGAAAAACCTCATCGAGCAGTTCTAATATGGCTTGGTAACGGGCGCTTGTTTGCATCTATTGACCTTTTGATAAAAAAAGTGTAGGACATAGTATATGAAAGTTTTTATAACAAATATTGAAACATTAATCAAGAGGCAGGATATTATCGCGTACTTAAAGGAAAATTTGTGTGCGCGGGATCAAAAGCGATTGGGGCAGATGACAAGCCAAAAAAGAATTGCCGAGTTTTTGGCCGGTCGATGGCTGATGAAACAATGCTTTTTGGGTGCGTATGATGTTTTGCCGTCAGGAAAAATTGTATCAAAAAAAGCAAATTTAAGCCTTGCACACAGCGGAAGTTATGCCGTTTTGGTTATATCATCCGAAAAAGTCGGGATTGATATTGAAAAAATGGTTGCGAATCGCAATTTTGAAAAAATAGCCTTGAAAATGGGGCTTGGCGTTTGTGAAAATGCGGATGTTTTTTATGAAAAATGGACTGCGTTTGAAGCCGATTTTAAGTGTGATGCGCCAAAGCAGACGCTTTTTCATACTTTTAGGGTTTATCAAGATTATATGATTTGCGTGGCATCATTTGAGGCAGAGACGATTGAACTTGTTGAGATATCGGCATAATATAAAAAAACTTAAAATAAATGCTTGCATAAATGCTTTTTTTATTTTATGAAAGAAAAATCTCAAGGAGAGATGGCAGAGTGGTCGAATGCGGTTGACTCGAAATCAATTGTGCCCATTTCGGGTACCGGGGGTTCAAATCCCTCTCTCTCCGCCAATCAAAATAAGCACCCTTTGGGGTGTTTTTTTGTTTGTGCAAGTTAATCATCAAGCGGTAAAATTTTTGTTGTTTTTTGAAAAATATATTGCTATATAAATCTTGAAGGATGTGTGTTGCACATCATGAACCACGAAGTTGGTTCGGAGCCTTGAACAGCTCTTATCGCATTCGGTGTCTGGGATTGACATCGTCATATCTTTTGGCATTTTAAATCGCCAAAAGTAAAATAATCCCAGGTCATAAATATGGTCTGGGAGCTTTCAGTGGATGTCCAGTGATGACAAATCATAAAGACTGAGAGGATCATTTAACGTAACATGATTGTTCAACTCTCCAGACCACCTTGCAAGGTGGTTTTCATTTTAATGATTTTGCACGGAGAAGCACATGAGCAAGCAAAAACCTAAAGTTTCGGTCTTGATGCCGGTTTATCAAACACCTGAAATGTATTTAAGAGAGGCGATGGAAAGTATTTTGGCACAAACATATACCGATTTTGAATTTTTAATTTTGGATGATTGTCCCGAAGAATCGGTTGAGGATATTGTCAAATCGTATCAAGACAGTCGTATCAGATATTTTAAAAATGAAACAAACATCGGTATATCTTCCTCACGCAACAAATTGATTGATTTGAGCCGAGGTGAGTATTTGGCCGTGATGGACCATGATGATGTGGCAATGCCTAAAAGATTTGAAAAAGAGGTGACATTTTTGGATGAGCATCGTGAAGTCGGGGTTGTCGGGACATGGTATAAAACTTTTCCGGATGTTAAAATTAAGAAAAAGTTTGTGACCAACAGTCAGATTGAACATCAGTTAATGTATGGTTGTGCCGTGTTACATCCGTCATCCATGATAAGAAAAGATGTTTTAATCAAAAATAATATTCGTTATGAGGCAGAATACACGCCGGCCGAAGATTATGTTTTGTGGTGCAGATTAATCGGCAAGACAAAATTTGCCAATATTCCGGAAGTGTTGCAGTTGTACCGTGATTATCCGAATAATACATCTAAAACAAA
>JAGCTK010000244.1 GCA_017963715.1 Alphaproteobacteria bacterium
AACGGTGAAAATCCCGAATTTGATGACCAAAAAAACAGGTAAAAAACTGATTTTTGAGCATATTTCGGGCTGTGCGTTGCCTCTTGATTTGAAAGATTATCGCCTGATTGTTCAGTGTGGCGGTTGCACGCATAACAGAAAAGCCATTCTCTCTAAAATTCAAGCGGCACAAAAGGCAGGGGTTGCTATCACAAATTACGGCGTTTGTTTGTCGGCCTTGAACGGCGTGTTGGAACGTGTGATTGAGCCGTTTGATACGGCATTAAACGGGTAATGCAAAAAAATCTGTTGCTATTTATTTAATTCTTGACAAATTTTTTTTATAGTCTAAAATGATAAACATATACCAATTCAGTCGATAAAGAGGGGTTTGATATGGTGACAAAAGCAAGACAGAATCGAGTTGAACAGACGGCGTATGACAGTTCAACATGGTCGGGTGCATCGATAACTTTTACATTGCAAGATGCACAAGTTGGTGAGGGCCATCGCTCAATAACGTTTTCCCGTAACAGTTATCCGGAACTTTATGACCGGTTTGTCAATCGCAAAAATTTTGAAGTTGATTTTTCGGATGCTCGGACGCCGGAAGATATTGAAAAATTAAAACAAAAAATTTTGGCGGATGCGCCGACACCCTCAAAAGAAAATTATGATAAACTGTTGGCCGATCTAAATGATACTTATAAGCAAGAGTTTCAGTCTTATTTTGCCACGGATATTGCCCGTGCCGTGACACACGATTTGGCAGATGCGTCCGGAAAAGGTGTGAGTGATGCGCGATATGCTAATATTGTTGAATATGCGAAAAATGTGTTGAAATCGGTTGGGACAAAAACACCGCTCGAAGATATCAAAGAATCAGGGCGCGGAGGTGTTCAAAAAATGTTTGATGCCTTTTTGGAACACGATTCTCTGCAACGTACAAAGCGCGCTATTGCTCAGTTGAAAGAAAATGAACTTTTCTTTGACGATAAACAGGCTCAAAAAGTTTTTGGCGAGATGGCTGAAAATGTGCCGAATGAGCGAATTAAATCTCATGTGATTCATTTGAAAGACTGTGACCCTGTGGCGACACAGTTTATGGATATTTATGAGCAAAAATCACGATTGGCTAAAGAAAAACATGCAAAGTGTTATCATGCTTTTGTGGAGGAATTTGTGAGAACAAAAATCCATCAGGACGTGTCTCGAACATTTGATGAAAAGTTGAAAGCCTATCAAGCACATCTCCATGCGCAAAAACAGTTAGAGAATCGTAAAAAGCAAGCGGCCGAGAAAGCCGCAAAGGCCAAACGATTGAATGATATACAAATGCGTATTAACTCAAGTCAGCCCATCAAAAAAGCCGACAAACAAGCAAATACTTTGTAGGCTTTTGTTTGACCCGGAGGTTGGTAGTGTTGTTTGCAACATCTCGTTTGATAAAAAAATTTTAAAAAGGACTTGCTTTTAAAATAAAATCGTGTATAAAGTTGTTCTGCTAAACCGGCGGCGCGGGCGAAAAAAGGCATGCCTGACCGCTTGAGATCAATTCGTTAACATAAAGGAATGTGATAAAATGCCAAAATTAAAAACAAAAAGTTCCGCGAAAAAGCGCTTCTCGGCGACAAGTACCGGAAAAATCAAAAAGAATGCTGCCTTCAAAAGACACCTCCTTTTTAATAAAGGCACAAAAATGAAAAGACATGCCAGAGGCACTTCACTTTTGGGTGACTCGGATGTTAAAATTGTTAAAAAGTTTTTACCGTATTTATAAGGAGGATTTGTTATGTCACGTATTAAAAGAGGTATGACCGCTTCAGCTCGTCACAAGAAAATTATCTCTATGGCGAAAGGTTACAGAGGTCGCAACAAAAACGTATTCAGAGTTGCTGTTGAAAAAGTTGAAAAAGGTTTGCAGTATGCTTACCGCGATCGTCGTGCGAAAAAGAGAAGTTTCCGCGCGTTGTGGATTCAACGTATCAATGCAGCCACACGTTTGCATGATATGACTTATTCTCGATTTATCAGCGGGCTCGAGAAAGCCGGTATTGCGCTTGATCGTAAAGTCCTCGCCGATATCGCCTTGAAAGAGCCCAAAGCTTTTGCTAAACTTGTAGATTCTGCCAAAGCAGCTCTTAAATAAAATAAGTACAAAAGTCATTTGAAAGCAAAAGAGTTGTCTTGGTTGGTCAAGACAGCTCTTTTTTACGTATGAAAGTGGATATCATGGAAAATATAAAAGATTTGGAAGCAAAAATTATCGCCGAGGTCAATGCGGCATCTGATTTGAAAACATTGGATGAAGTGAGGGTTTCGGTTTTGGGTAAAAAAGGTTCGATTACCGCTGAAATGAAGACCTTGGGGCAAATGGACGCCGAAAGCCGTATCGAAAAAGCCAAAGAATTAAATGCCATCAAAGATGCCGTGGAATCGGCTTTGGAAGCACGCAAAACGGTGTTGGAAAATGAGGCATTAAATGACAAACTTAAAACGGAAACGGTTGATGTCACGTTGCCGGTTCGTCCGGAAACACAAGGACGGATTCATCCGATTTCGAAAATTTTTGAGGAAGTTTTTGCCATCTTTGGTGAACTTGGTTTTGAAGTGGCAGAAGGACCTGATATTGAAGACCAATTTCATAATTTTAACGCACTTAACATGCCTTTAGATCATCCGGCACGTCAAATGCAAGACACCTTTTATATCAAACATGATAAAGACCAAGCGTTTCGTATGGATGATGCTTATGTCATCCGCACACAGACATCGGGCATTCAAATTCGGACGATGGAAAAGAAAGCGCCGCCGATCAGAATTATTGCACCGGGGCGGACATATCGTTCGGACATGGATGCGACGCATACGCCGATGTTTCATCAACTGGAAGGGTTGGTTATTGATAAAACGACAACGCTCGCACACCTCAAAAGTTGCTTGTACGATTTTGTAAAAGCCTATTTTGAGATTGATGATTTGCCTGTTCGGTATCGTCCTTCTTACTTTCCGTTTACAGAACCGTCTGCCGAAATGGATATCGGGTGTTTGAAAACCGCAACCGAACTCAAAGTCGGTGCGGGAAATGATTGGCTTGAGATTTTGGGTTGCGGTATGGTGCATCCGAATGTTTTGAGAGCCGGCGGTATTGATCCGGATGAGTATCAGGGATTTGCTTTTGGAATGGGTATTGACCGCATTGCCATGCTTAAATACGGCATTCCGGATTTGCGCACCTTTTTTGAATCGGATGTCAGATGGTTGAAACATTATGGTTTTGTGCCGCTTGATTTTGCTTCTATGACAGGCGGCTTAAGTAATAACGGAGGACAACTCAGATGAAATTAACACTTTCGTGGCTTAAAGAGCATTTAGATACAACGGCTGACTTGGAGACCATTTTGGATACGTTGACGCGTATCGGTTTGGAAGTTGAAGATGTGTATAATCCGGCTGAAAAATTGACAGGGTTTATCACAGCCAAAGCGGAAAATGTTGTGATGCATCCGGATTCGGACCATTTGCATGTTTTGACG
>JAGCTK010000245.1 GCA_017963715.1 Alphaproteobacteria bacterium
AGCCGTTTCGGCATCAATCAAGTCGGCCAAGCCTTCTGCCTCGGTCAAATCCATTTTGTTTTGATAAAATGCACGCCGCGTAAACTCACCCGGTTCTGCCAAACGAAAATCGTCAATTTCGGCCAAACTGCCGAGCACAGACCTTAACACAGCCAGTGAACCGTGCGTTTGTATTTCAACAATATCTTCACCCGTAAACGAATGCGGCGCCTTAAAGTACAAAACCACGCCGCAATCCAACAATTGCTTTTTTCTTGTGTCATAAATCTTGGTAAAATATGCTTGGCGCGGCACAATCTGACCGACATCAAGATTTGTCATCAAGCGCACGGCCTCTGTCGCATTTTTGCCCGAAATACGAAAGACAGCCACGCCTGACTTACCAAAAACGGTCGATAATGCATAAATCGTATGGCCTGTCATTTTTTCCCCTTTATATCCGCTCAAACACACCGTCCGTGATCGGCGGCAAAAAACAATTGGTCACCTTGGGCAAAAATGTGATGCCGTCCACTCGTGAAAACAAACAACCTTGACGGCAAGATGCAATCATCTGTTCGACATTTTCCGTGTTTCCTTTGACCAAAACTTCAACCGAACCATCTTCGGCATTTCTGACCCAACCCGATAAACCACCTATACTTTTGGCCGTTTTCTCGGCAAATCGCCGAAAGCCGACGCCTTGCACACGACCTGTGATTTTAAAATAAATCTCACGCATTATTTGCTTTTGTCTTTCTTCTTTTTCTGGCCGGTCAAAAGATTGAACACACCTTTGGCCGTATCACCAACCAAATCAACCCCGCCGCCGGCCACGGCACCTGCCGCACCGGTCACCGCATTAATACCGCTGCTGATGGCATCTGATGTGCCCTGATACACATTTTGTGCACCGGCTTTGACACCTTTCGGTGCTTCAAACATATTGTCGTAGGCCGTTCCTTTTAAGGCGGTATAACAAGGTGCGGAATCGGCATCAAGCAACAATTGCGAACCGAGATAAACAGGCCCTGTCATCGCAACACCCACCACGTTTTTGACCACCGAAGCCGTATCAATCGAAATACCCGGATTCGAAACCGTTCCGCCGATTTTAACCAAGGATGATAAGGCTTGCGCAATGTTGGTGTCGGTTAAATTGCCGTTAAACGGCTTGATGGCAATATCGATTTTATCATTTTTTAAATTGATGTTGCCGTCACCCACAACCATCATCTTTTTGGAATCAAAGACAATCCCTTTGGGGAATACAGCTTTGCCATCCTTAAAATCTGCACGCAACACGGCGCACTTTAACGACATTTTCGGATCTTTGACCTCAATACTCAAGGCTGATAAAAGGTGTGAGATAAAGTTGCCTCTTAAGTATTTCATCGCACCGGCCTGCAATTTTGACGCACCGACCACAAACAAAATTTGACCATCCAAGTTTTCAACCAATTTCGGATATGTCGCACCTTGCGTCTTCAGGTTGAGTTTGAGGTCTGTTTTTCCGCCGTCCAAAACGCCGAAATGCGACGTATCACTCGGCACAAGTGATTTGACAAGTTTTTGCGCAATAATATCCGTGCCCGTTAATGATGCATTGATCACATTTCCGCTACTATTGACACTAAGCGAGCCTTCAACTTTACCCTCGCCTGCCGTCATACTAAGGGGCTTGAGTGTCAGTACCGCATTTTTGACATCAACGGTTGTGCTGATATTATATAGCGAGATATCTTCATTGAGCACCAGTTTTTTGATGCCGATTTTGATATTGGACTGGATGCTTTTCAAAACCGACAAATCCAATTTTTCATTAGGCACGAAACTTGCAGCCTCAGCCGTTGAAATCAGACTTAAAGCGGCTGTTTTTTTGGCGGTTTGCAACTTGGTCAAATCAATCAAATCGCTGTTGATGCTGCCCGTAATATTCGGGATTTTGCCCGAAATATCGGCTGTGATTTGGCCTTGAATGATGTTGCCGCCAAAATCCAACTTTGAAATATCGGCCTTCATCTTTTTCAAATCGCCAGCAACATTTCCGACAAACGCCGTTTTCGGCAGATTGAAATTGCCCTTGGGAGACAGTAAGTCAAGATTGGCATCAAAACTGAGATCGCCCATCAAATCTTTGAGCAAAGCCTTGGCCTTGAGGGTTGCGCCATAAGCCGATGTGCTGAGTTTGACATTATAAGGCTTGTTTTGAAGGATCGCATTAATCGAATCGCCGGTTGCCGTGCCTTTGATATCCTGCCCGTTAAACACCACATCATAGGCTAAGTTAATCGCATCATTGACATCTGCCGCCTCCAACTCAAAACTTTTGATTTCAAGATTTATCGTTGAACCCGCTTTGTCATCCTGATAATTGATCCGGCCGTTTTTGATATCGATTTTTTGTGCATAAACACTGCCCAAAAGCGGTGCGGCGGCACCGTTGACTTTTTCTTTTTGAGGCTGATCGGCGCTTTCCGATTCGGCACTTTCCGAGGGTTTGGTAAAAACCCAGTTGGGCGTTCCGTCTTTGTTGAGTGCAAGGTTAATCACCGGTTCAATAATATTGACCTCGCCGATTTCAATCTCTTTATGCAAAAGCGGCAAAACAGCCAAAGAAATATCCGCCTCTTTGATTTTCACCATATCTTTTTGATTTGCCCAAGATGCATTTTCAAATGCAACATCTTTGACGGCAACGGTCGGCACAAGCGAAATTTTGAGGCTGATCGGCCCGTTTAATGCCAATTTTCGCCCGGTTTGTTCATAAACAATCTGTTCAATTTTCGGCTTATAAGTATTGAGATCAAACTGGCTGACAAAAACCACGGCACCTACAATTGCCACCAGCAAAACAAATGAAACAATACAAAAAAACCACTTCAAAAATTTCTTCATTTTTTATTTCTCCTTAAACGTTAGGCCAAGCGAATCGATATCTTTTATAAAATAATCAGGAAGCCCTGCTTTGACAACAATTTTTTTACCCATAACCTCAGATAAATAAATTTGATAACTGTGTAGATGCAAATGTTTACTCAAATCGGCCTGCTTAAAATCGTCGCGTGAGCCGTATTTTGTATCCCCCGCAATCAATGCGCCGAGATGCGCCAAATGCACCCTGATTTGATGCGTGCGGCCCGTCAAAGGCGACGCTTTGATCAAACAAAATTTTGTGCCGACGGTATCAAGCACTTCATAGGATGTGACTGCCTTTTGTCCGTCTGAAACAACCACCATTTTTTCACCCGCTTTTTCAAGAGGGGCTTTGATTTGCCCTGCCATTTCTTTGGGACATCCGACACAAAGGGCAAGATATGTCTTTTTGATTTTGTGTTCTCGAAAGGCTTTTGTCAGCGCCAATGCATATTGCCGGTTGCGTGCCAAAACAAGCAAACCCGATGTATCTTTATCAATACGGTGTGTCAGTTTCGGACGTTCTTCCTTGCCAAACTTTAAAGCATCCAACAAGCCGTCAATATGCTTTGTCTGGCCTGTTCCGCCCTGCACAGCAAGACCTGAGGGCTTGTTTAAGACGATGATGTTGTCATCTTTGTAGACCACCATATTTTTGACACGTTTTTCATCTGTTTGAGAAACATAATTTTCTTTTTTGACGGCCTTTTGCTCGTCAAGCGGCGGAATTCGGAGTTCTTGCCCGGCGCTTAATCTTGTCGAAGCGTCGGCGGGTTTACCATCCACTTAGATTTGCTTTGTGCGCAGGAGTTTTTGCAATCTACCTAAGGATAGCGAAGGATATTCTCTTAAAAACCAGCGATTAAGACGAATGCCGTCATCATCTGCTTTAATTTTGACAACACTGACACCCGCCATTATCTGCTGCCTTGCTTTTTAGAACTCGGTTTGCCGATGGTGCGCGGCACATACATTTTTGCCTTGTGCGGTTGTCCCGGTGCTTCATAAACTGCATTGATATCGCCCGGCTTTAACTCACCAAAGTCAAAGTTTTCGCGTATCTTGTCAAGTTGTTCCAAAGAGATGGTGTCCGTATTTTTTGACGTTTCCGCCAAAATTATGCCCACCATACCGGCCATAGCCAATGCTTTAAGTTTCAAAGAACGTACTTCTTCTTTCGGACACGGCACAAGAAACACTTTTTCGTTCTTTTCCAAATTTGACGCAAAGCCTTCCGGTAATTTTTCAAACACTTCTTCCGAAACGACTATTTGCCTTTTTTTGTTTTCTTCAATCATTTTTTCTTGTTCTTTTCTTTTCTTAAATTATCAAAATATTCAATACGCTTTTTGATTTCGCGTTCAAATCCGCGTTCAACCGGCTCATACACTTTTGCCCTGCTCATCCCGTCCGGAAAATAATTTTGCCCCGAAAAACCGTCATCCAAATCTTGATCATAAATATAGCCCTCATGATAGCCCAAATTTTTCATCAGTTTGGTCGGTGCATTCAAGATATGCTTCGGCGGCATCAATGAACCTGTTTGTTTTGCAAGACCGTAAGCCTTGTCCATCGCTTTATAAACCGCAGCCGATTTTGGGGCTGTTGCCAAATATGCGGCCAATTGCATCACGGCCAAATCACCTTCGGGTGAGCCTAAACGTTCATAAGTTTCACAAAGCGCAATCGCCTCAACAATCGCGTTTGGGTCGGCAAGCGATACATCTTCAATGGCAAACCGCACAAGCCGACGCAAAATATAACGCGGATCCTCACCCGAGGTCAGCATTCTGGCCACCCAATAAAGCGCCGCATCCACATCCGAACCGCGAAGCGATTTATGCACGGCCGAAATCAGATTATAATGCCCGTCACGCCCCTTGTCATACACCGGCGCACGCGAGCGAACAATATTCATAACCGCATCTTTATCAAACGTTTCGCCCGCTTTGGCATATGAAAAAATGCTTTCCGCCAAATTTAAGATATAACGCCCGTCACCGTCCGCAATTTGTTTTAAGAGGGTGCGTGCCTCATCATCGATGGGCAGTTTTTGCCCCATTTCTTTTTCGGCGCGAGAAAGCAAAACTTCAAAATCATCGGCGTTTAACCGGTTTAAGACAAACACCTGACAGCGCGAAAGCAAAGCGGCGTTCAGTTCAAACGACGGATTTTCGGTTGTGGCACCGACCAAAATGACCGTCCCGTCTTCAACATACGGCAAAAAACCGTCTTGTTGTGATTTGTTAAAGCGGTGAATTTCATCCACAAACAAAAGTGTGCCTTTACCTTGATTGGCACGACGTTCGGCCGCATATTGAAATACGCGTTTCAAATCGGCAACACCCGAAAAAACGGCTGAGATTTGTTCAAAATAAAGGTTGGTATGTTCAGCCATCAACCGCGCGATTGTTGTTTTGCCGCAACCGGGCGGCCCCCACAAAATAAAAGATGTCACCTTGCCCGTTTCAAGCATACGTTTTAAGGGTGCACCGTCTCCCGTCAACTGTGCTTGCCCGACCACTTCCTCAAGTGTCGTCGGACGCAGTCTGTCGGCCAAAGGTCTTTTGACCTGACTTGAAAACAAGGTTTCCTCCCCCATTTATCTTCCCTCGCGTCCAATAATTTGACGAGATATAATCACGTTTGTAGATTTGCCGGTATTGACCGGACCGCCGATTTTCTTTTGTTGCATTTTTTGATATTCATGCTTGCGATATTCTATTTCGCGCTTTTCGTTTTCTTTTTCTTCTTTTTCTTTACGAATTTCGTATTTCTTTTCTTCCAGTTTTTGACGCATAAGCTCATGCCGTTCTTTTTCGATTTCTTCAGGCGTTTTGAGGTGACGATTATGAAATTTATCCATAATTTCGGCATCGCTGTCCTGACGTTTTAAGAACATATTATAGAGTTTTTTGCCGGCGCGCATAATGTCTTCTATGCGCACCCCAGGATGTCTTTTTGCATTCCAAACACCGGCCGGCCCGACGGCAAAGAAAAAGTCTGTCAAATCGATACCGCGTTTTTTCTTCTTTTTATTTTTCGGCGCCAAAATCGCTTTGAGTTCTTTTGGGGTGACCGGACGACCCAAGGCCTGCTCGATTTGTGCTTGCGAAATGATACATTCGCTCAAATCCAACTCGTAAATATTGACACCGGTAAAATTGCATCCTGTAAAATCGACACCGCGCAAATCAAGTTGCGTCAAGTCGATTTTTGATAAATCAAGCAATGTCAGATTAATGCGTCTCAAATTGAGTTTGTGCGGATAATAGGTCGCCAAAAATTCGACCAAATCCTGCAATTCCTGCAGGGCAATTTCATCCATATCGACATCAAGCAAAATAGCATCTTCAATATCCGCATCTTTTAACTTGACGCCGTGCATTTTTGCGCCGGTAAAATTGGTCCCTTTTAAGATGGCGCCCGTAAATGTCACGTTGTTCAAGTTGGCACCCGACATATCGGCGCCTGTCAAATCCGCGCTCGAAAAATCGGCACCTTCCAAATTGGCATTTTTAAAATCAGCCTCTTGCAAATCCGCATTCGAAAAATCGGCATTTTTCAAGGTCTGACCGGCATATTTTGCTCCGGCTAAATGTTGCGCATGATACACACTTCCCTGATGACGGCCGAGCGACGCCAACGAAATTTTGTCTTCGCCTTCTTTGATGGTCACATCCGAAATTGCCTGCCACGAAAAATTGTTTTGATAGAGTTTATCCACATCAACCGTATCCGAAGACGTTTTATCCTCGGAACGCGTCTGCCGCACCTTTTCTCTAAGGTGGGTAATATCAAAAGTTTTTGTGGGCTCTTGTTCGGACACTTGCCATCCTCTTTTTTTTTCAAACGATGCTTTAAGTTTATTCTATTTCTTCAAAAAATACAACTTTTTTTTGCACGAAAAATATATTTTTATACAAGCCTGTTTTAGCGCTTCATCGGCTTTTCCGGCGTCACGATGCCGCACGAAATGACAAGTTTCAACCCGTCTTCAACCGACATCTTGAGTTTGATGACTTCCGATTCATCAACAAAAATCAAAAAGCCGGATGTCGGGTTGGGCGTGGTGGGCACAAAAACATTAAGAACATTACCGCCGATTTTATGCTTGACTTCACCGCCTGTTTTGGCGCTGACAAAACCCAACACCCAAGTACCTTTACGCGGATATTCCACAAGCACAACTTGATTAAACGATTGCTTTTTGCCCGAAAAAAATGTTTCAAACACCTGTTTTAACAAGTTATACACACTTGAGATAAACGGCATCTTAAACAATATTTTTTCGCCTAATCTCACAAAAAATCTTCCGACATAACCTGTTGTAAACATACCGATTAAAATCAGCAGTATGATGATAACGGCAACGCCAAGTCCGGGGATATCCGCCTCCAAATACGGGCTCGAACGAAACCTTTCCGGCACAATGGCATTGGACCATTTGTCGATATAGGTTACAAGTTTAAAGGCGATATAAAATGTCATACCGACAGGTGCCGTCACCAAAATACCCGTCAAAAAATATGTTTTGAGTTTTTTCATAAACCGTGAAATCAGCGACGGTTTTTGCTCTTTGATTTTTTTCTTAGCCATTGTTTGAAACCTCCATTAAATCTTCAATAACCAGTTGTACATTTTTTGTATTCATCCACGAATCCACCTTTAATGTCCCAAGCACATTGAACAAACGATCATTTGCATTCAAAAGTGCCTGTCCGAGCGCGTCATCAACACACTTAAAACAAATCGCTTTCAAACGTCCCTTACCTAAACTGTTGGCGATAAAACACCGCACATGCCCGTCACCCACCACGGATGCCTGCAAAATTTTGACCTTTTCAATCACCACTTTAGGTTCGGGATGTGAAGCACCGAACGGTGCCAACAATTCAATCTTTTCGGCCACATCAAGTGTCGCTCCTTCCAAGGTTATGACCGCATCAAAATTGATATTAGGTGTCAACTCATCCAAAGACAGCCTGCTTGAGATATATTCACCCGCAAACTTTTTGAAATCATCAATTTTATCGGCAGATAGTGAAAAACCGGCTGCCAACGTGTGTCCACCGCCATGCAACAACAAACCTTTTTCTTTGGCGGCTAAAATCAACATCCCCAAATCGAGCCCGTCAACCGAACGGGCCGATCCTTTAACTTCGTCAGGTTCGATATCCATCACAAATGCCGGCAAATGATAGCGTTCTTTGAGTTTGCCCGCCACAATACCGATGACACC
>JAGCTK010000030.1 GCA_017963715.1 Alphaproteobacteria bacterium
ACGACAAACGGTTGTTTCCTTTCATTTTCCGGCAATACTTGATAGTCAAACCAAGTCCAGAAAAAGTTTTCTCCGTTTTCAATTGAATATCCGTCTTGGTTATGGTCTGCCACATCGTAAGTATCGGCAAAAATCAGAACATCATCAGCGATTGTCTGCGTTCCCATTGTATCATATCCGATAATAACACGCCAATGTCCACCCATAAAAACATTTTCTACCATAATCGGATGCCCCGATTTTAATTCTTCCTGCACAAAATCAGCAAATTCCTCGTAATCGTCAAATGATTTTCCCTCAAGGTTTGTTTTAACATTCCAGCCAAGACTGTTAAAGTAATTTGCTATCCCCTTCACAGTGGTTCCGGTTTCAAAACTTGATCCCATTTTTTCTATCAATTCTTTTTCGATGACATTATTCTTGCCATAATACCATAACATGGTCAATGCGGCTGCAGGTCCGCAAGAATATTCTGTTGTTTGCTGATATGTCGGATAATGGCTCAAAATTGTCAAATGATCGTTAGAGATGAGTTCAAAAACATCCGGCATATTAAAATAGGGTGAGGCTTTGTGCGTTATTTCTTTGGGTGCGGTAGAAGCACCTTCGGATTTTGTATCCAGTCCATTCGGATAAGGAATTACCCGCACATCATTAGCAAAAACAAGACCGGAGACCGGTAATAATCCTATTAAAGTCGCCATTAAAAATTTTTTCATTGTAAATATTCTTTCTTTTATGCTTGCTAACTTCTAATGCTTTATTCATTTTAGTGTATTTGTTTTCGTCCTTTGCTTTCGTAAATACCTTTGTCAATCATAAAAGAATAAACATCTTGAATCAACTGCCGATTTAGATTTATTCAAAGCAACGGTTTATTCATTTGAAAGGGATAAAAAGCGTTTTAAGGCGGGAAGGTTGCGTTCGGCTTCAAGTCGGCCTGTTTGATAAACTCTTTCCAACTCATCGGGGTTGTGTTCCGTTCGGCTGATGCCGAGTGCTTTAGGCGGGCGGATAACAAACGAGATTCCCTTTTGCTCCCTTTGTTTTATTTCTTCCATTTGCCTGTTATACATTTGATGGCGCGAAAGCATCGCCTCTCTGACAGCAGGGAATTTCCGAAGCAAAAATCTTATGACAGGGGATAATTTGCTTTTGTGTTTTTGATATCCGTCGGGCTGTGTCAAAACAATCACGTTTCGATTGTAACCTTTTTGTTCCATAAATCGATACGGCACGGAATCGCTGATGGCACCGTCAAGAAGCAAGAGATTGTCAATGGGCACAGGCCTTGATACCAAAGGCATCGACGCCGAGGCTTGCATCCATTTGATGTCGGTCGGTCCGCCGTCTGTGCATTGATGATACATACACTTTCCTGTGTTAACATCCGTTGCACCCAAAAAAAACTCTATCGGATTGTTCTGAAATGTTTGCCTGTCAAATGGGTCAAGAAATTCGGGAATCGGTCGATAGCAAAAATCGGTATTGTATAAATCGCCGGTTTTAATCAGCGAACGGATGCTGCAATAACGCGGATCTTTGCAATATTTTTTGTTGTAGCGAATCGCTCTGCCGATTTGTTTTGACTTGAAGTTGCAACCAAATACGGCGCCTGCCGAAACGCCTGCGATGCCGTCAAACTGAACGTTGTTTTCGAGCAAAACATCAATCACGCCGGCGGTAAACATGCCGCGCATTGCGCCACCCTCAAGGATAAGTCCCTTTTTGAAGGTGCCGGGGGTTGAGTTGTTATTGACTGTGGTGTCCATCAAAAAAATTCCGTCATTTTAGATGATGCGAATATAATCGGAATTATAACGGAGTTCAATATTTTTTTGCATCAAAGAAATCTGATACACACTTATTTTGTACACTTGTTAATCCGCGTTGGAACGTAATGAGGCATGATATTTGTTCATATATTGAGCCATGGCGGCATCAACGGTGGTTTCCTTTGTGATGGAAACGGTGATATCATTGACAAGCACATTCATTTTGACATCGTCCACGTGGCGTGCCAATACGGCTGCCGCATATCCTTGCATGCGCACTTTGTCGCCGTCGATTTTGACATCATCCAAATCGAGCATGTGGAGATGGTAGGCGTTGACCTCTTTTTGTTGTTTATACTGCGTGTCAAAATATTGGACGGGCTTGCCGCCGTGAATAAGACTGATCGCTTCTGCCATTGTGCGCGTGATCGAGGGGCGCGCACAGGGCGTATAATTGATTTCTAATTTCATCTTATAGACCTTAAAAAATAAATTTGCTTGCGGATTATACACGAAAAGTATCAATCTGTCAAACGGTTTTTAACGCGTGGCCGGTCAGGGTTGCTTTTTGTGCGGTTTTTGAAAAGGTGATGACATCAAGCGAAATTTGAGGCAATTTTTAGGGCAGGCTGATACGCATTTGAAACAGTTGATGCAATTCGGGTGACGGACAAAGGGGGTGTGTTCTACCCTGACATTCATCGGGCAGGCTTTGTCACAAAGGTGGCAGTGAATGCAGGTTTGATTGTTGCGCTTAATGCTAAACGGGCGGATGATGCTCATCAAACCGTCTAAAGCCCCTTTCATGCAAAAATAATTGCAAAACGGTCTGTCTAAAAATAATGATATGAGTAAAAATACTGCCAACGTCAAAGCACTTGTCCATGTCAGCATGCCGTAAAACAAATTATCGTTGAAATAAAAACGGGCGTTTAAAAAAGCATAATGAATGCCGGTAAAAAGAATGAGTGCCGCCCAGATATAACGGGAAAATTGCAAAAATTTTTGAAACCGATAGGGAATTTGGTAACGCGGCAATCTTAATTTGCGCGCAAGCCACGAAAGCCAATCTTGCGCGGCGCCCAACGGACATACCCAGCCGCAAAAAAAGACGCCGACGACAAGCGTTGACAAAAAAATGTACTTGGCAACCATTTCGGGATGAGGGAAAAACGGGACAACAAGACCTGCTATGAAGCAGGCCTGAATAATGAATCGAATCGGTTGTACCCATTTTGAAAAAGTCATTTTTGAACTTCTTCTAACATTTTTTGAGTCCATGATTCTAAACCGGGGGTCAGATTATTGTATCCCGACCAACCGTCTGTTCTGACTTTACAATCTTTGCAAAGTTCTTTGGTGTCGGTAAAAGATTTGTCAGGGCCGCCGCTGCCGTGGGTGACAAACGGAATAACAGTCTTGCCTTTTAAGGCACCGGATGCCAAAAATGTGCGGACGGGAGTGGCAATTGTGCCCCACCAAACAGGTGAGCCGACAAAGATGATGTCATATTCGTCAAGATTAGCAGGTAAATCTTTAATCAAAGGTAATGTGCCTTCACTTAATTCTTTTTTTGCAAGTGCGATTTGCTCTTTGTAATCTGACGGATAGGGGGTGATGAGTTCAATCTGATAGAGATCTGCGCCGGCCTTTTGAGCAATAATTTCGGCCGCATGCTGTGTGTTGCCGGTTAAAGTAAAATAAGCCACCAAAGTTTTGGCCTGCACGGTTGTTGCGGCAAGTGTCGTGCCAACAAGTGCTGAGATGAAAAATTTTTTTGCGCTCATAATGTTGTTCCTTTCAACGGTTAAATGATATTGAATGTAAGTATATTTTATCAACTCGGATAGTCATAAAGGCAAGCAATTTTTTGTGTTATGCAGAATATTTTTTTGTCTTGACCTTAGGGGATAATTATGATTAAAGTTTTTTATATTCAAAAGAGCAGACAGATAAAGAAAGAACGAAATTTATGAAAAAAGAAAAATTTTCATCCGTGTGGGGCTTTATTTTGACGGCCGCCGGTTCGGCCATCGGACTCGGTAATATTTGGCGTTTTCCGTATTTGTGCGGACAATACGGCGGATTGAGTTTTATCTTGATTTATCTCTTGATTCTGTTTGTGATATGCAATCCCTTGATGGTGGCCGAAATTGCGATCGGGCGCACAGCCAAAAGCAACTGTGTTGATGCCTATGAGGTGATTGGAAAACAGGTTGGCTTAAAACATTTGAAAATATGGTCGTTTTTCGGCGGCTGGTTTGCCGTTTTAGGCGTGGTGCTTTGCCTGTCATTTTATTTTTTGGTGGCAAGTTGGGTTTTGTATTATTTCTTTGAGGCTGTTACCGGCCATTTGATGCAGATTTCGCACGAGAATTTGAACCCCGTTTTTGAACGGTTGACACAGAATTTTTCAATGCAAATCAGTTGCGGCTATATCTTTTTGCTGACAACGACATTGATTGTGGTGGCCGGTGTTAAAAAAGGCATTGAACGCGCCGGACTTTACTTGATGCCGCTGCTTTTTGTGATTTTTATTTTGCTTTGTCTGCGTTCGGTGACGCTCGACGGGGCAAGTGAGGGCGTTAAATTTTTGATGACGATTGACTTGAAATATTGGGGTTTTACGTCTGAGGGTTTCCAAATCAGGCCACTTCTTGAAACATTTACGGCAGCGCTCGGGCAAGCCTTTATATCGCTGTCACTCGGATTTGGTATATTGTTGGTGTACGGGTCGTATTTTTCGGCCAAAGACAATTTGTTTTCGGCCGTACGGCATATCGAATTTTTTGATACATTGGCCGCTATTTTGAGCGCGGTGATTATTATTCCGGCCATTTTTTCGGCGGGACTGTCCGCATCTTCGGGGCCGGGTTTGACCTTTATCAGTCTGCCGCACGTTTTTCAAAATTTGAGCGGCGGGTATTTTTGGGCGCTCTCATTTTATCTGTTGCTTATTTTGGCAACCGTGACATCGACGATTTCGATTTTTGAAGTGCTCGTCAATTTGCTGATGGATAAACTCAAACTTTCAAGATTTAAGGCTGCCGTTTGTGTGATGCTGACGGCCGGTTTGGCCTTTACATTGGTGGCGGCCTCATTTTCGGGTGTGGCGGATATCAAACTTTTCGGCAAAGACCTGGTTACGTTTGCCGATTGGCTGGTGACAACCTATACGGCAACGATTGTGTCACTTGCGATGGCGCTGTTTGTGGGCTATACGGCCATGAAAGCAATTATTCATAACATCTGTCGGAGCGCGCATGTGTCGGACGGTTTTATGCGCTATTTTTTGGTGACATTGCGCTATATTGCACCCCTCGGACTCAGCATTTTGCTGATTAATGCATTTTTGTAAGCAATAGAGCAAAAGATCGTCAATCGGAAAACACCTAAATATCATTTTTTAACTTGAAAATCATCTCAAAGTGTATCATAATTGATCTCAAATATGAGAGAGCACTCTCATGTTGAGTGTCTAAAGAGACGCGAAGCTTTGAAATAGCTTAAGCAATAGACGGCGAAAGGATAACGCTGTAAAACGGCGCCTTTTATTTTGAAAAGGCGGCTGATTATCCCCGATTTGGTCGGGGTGCTGGCGGTGTATGTTCAGGGTTTATTCCTAAAGACCATCAGAGTCATTTGTCTATTGCATGATTATTTCACTCTCCGACCGTTTCTTTAGAGACGGTTATTTTTCGTTGTGTTAACGTGGATTGGAGAGATAATCATGAATAAATTTTTATTTAAAATTAAAAGTAAAATCGGACGGATATGTTTTGTATGCAAAGAACAAATATTGAATGGTGAGTATGATTTTATATTCGGTATAGGTGCGGCTTGTTCATGTACACAAACACTCAGAAATTGTTGTCTGCAATTTCGAAGTTATCCGTTGGATTGGCTTTATGGCGGGGATTTGAAAACCCGAATTGATTTATTGGTAAATCATTTTACTGATTTCATTAATCAAGAAGACTTAAAAAAAGTTGACGAAAAGGATTATCCTCTGCATCGAGATATTTATTGCAATTTGAAAAATGGTATCGTTTTTAACCATGATTTTGAATTTCATCAAAGGCTTGAGGATACTTATCCGGCCGTTAAAGAAAAATACGATAGACGAATAAAACGCCTTTATGAACATATCAAATCAGCTCAAAAAATTTTAATCGTTTATATGCACTCACCGGATACAACAATAAGCATTAAAAAGGCGTAAA
>JAGCTK010000031.1 GCA_017963715.1 Alphaproteobacteria bacterium
TGGTCGCATATTCCGTTGCCGGCATTTTTGGATATCGGTATTTGGCCGATTTTGATGGGCCTGACGATGTGGTTTCAGCAAAAACTCAACCCGGCACCGACTAACAAAGACCAAGCACGCATCTTTGCCTTGATGCCGCTGATATTAACCTTGATGCTCGGACATTTTGCCTCCGGTCTTGTGATATACTGGACGCTGAGCAACTTGCTTTCGATTGTTCAACAAAAGGCCATTATGTATAAAAACGGGGTTAAATAATGGCAGAAAAAGACGGCGCATCCATCCAAAACATCAACAAACTGTTTGCGGCGCCGCCCAAATTTATGCTTTCGGTTGCCGATTTGGGGCAGTTGCCCGCATCTGATAAAAACGAAGTTGCGTTTGCCGGTCGGTCAAATGTCGGCAAATCAAGTCTGATCAATGCGATTTTTCAGCGCAAAGACGTTGCCAAAACATCTGCAACACCCGGCCGCACACAACAACTCAATTATTTTGAGGTATGCGATCAACTCTATTTGGTCGATTTGCCGGGCTACGGCTATGCCAAAGCACCGCCGACCGAGGTCAAACGTTGGCAACGCGTGTTAACAACCTATCTTCAGGGACGTGTCAATTTAAGACGTGTGTTTTTGGCGATTGACAGCCGTATCGGCATTAAACAAGTTGATGAAGAAATTTTTGAATTGCTCGATTCGGCGGCTGTTCCTTATCAGATTGTGTTAACAAAAATCGATAAAATTTCATCGCATGCCTGTGACGAATTAAAGCGCCAAATAGAACTCAAACTTCAAAATCATGCGGCGGCTTTACCCGTGATTTTGGCCACGAGCGCCGAAAAAAATATCGGACTTGATGCTGTCCGCACCGAAATTGCATCGTTTTTTTAACAAAAAAAACTTGATTTTTACAATATCTCGTGACATAATCACAAAAAAAAGGAGAAATGGTATGTCTAAGTTTTTCGGTTTTATTCTTTTAACTTGCTTTGTTCCGGGTATGGTTTCTGCTGCGGAAAGTTGCGCAAATTTGCCCGATTGCGAAGCACTTGGTTATCATTTGGGCACGGAAGCGGCTTGCGGTACGGGCGAAGGCTCCGATTCGCGCTATATTGTTTGCCCGTATGATTCAAACTATCGCAAATGTGTCAATTATGACTGCGCCGGTCTCGGTTTTACAACCGATAACAAATCAGCATGGTGTAAAACAATCGTCACATGCAAATTTGATGATGCGTACACACTTTGTGCACAAACAAAATAAAACCGCGCTTTTGAGTTGTTACAAAGCCTCTCATTTATTGAGAGGCTTTTTATCATTCAACGGGACTTGACTCTTCAAGACAGCACATTATAATGACAAAATCAGATAATTATAGGAGAATAAAATGCCGAAAATTGAAAATTTAAACAAATATGATGAACCGTCACGTCCTTTTGAAAAACGTCCCTTCGATTCGAACAGGCCTCGTCCGTTTGGGGCTCACCGCAGATTTCACGCTAATAACGCCAATATTGCGGCAGCATTGATTTTGGGCTTATCCGTGATGGTCGCGGGCTTGTTTGTCGGATATGCATACTATCAGGCACAAACGCATGTCAACACCGTTGTTGTCAAAGGCCTGGCCGAACAAAATGTCAAAGCCGATTTGGCCATTTGGGAAATGAAGTATGTCGTCACGGGCAATGATGTGATTAAAGCCCAAAAAGAAATCGCCACGCAAACCGGCATCATTAAACAGTTTTTGTTAAGCAACGGTTTTGCTGAAGACGAAATCACCATCGGCCGATTGGAAACCAATGATTTGAACGCCAATCCTTATCGCAACTCATATGAGAACAATGCCAGATTTATCTTAAATCAAACCATCACCGTCAAATCGCACAATGTTGACAAGGTGGCTTTAACGCTTAATAAATCGGGCGATTTGGTTGCCAAAGGGATTATTTTTAATTCCGATTACGGCTCACCGGTATCATACTTGTTTACAAAACTCAATGATATCAAGCCAAAGATGCTGGCTGATGCCACTAAAAATGCCAAAGATGCGGCTGCCCAATTTGCCAAAAGTTCTGACAGTCAGGTCGGTAAAATTAAGCATGCCAACCAAGGTGTTTTCTCTATTTTGCCGAGCGAAGAGACCTCAAGCGCCACCGAATCACAGCAAATCAATAAGAAGATTCGCGTGGTTTCAACGATTGAATATTGGTTGAAATAAGGTCTGCAGCCGTCAAAAATTGTTGAAGGGGTGGCTTGTCCGCCCCTTTAAAAATGTAGAAAAATCTTATATCAGCGATTCTTTTTTAACGATTTTTTAATATTTTGTATTGACAGACAATTTTTTTGTGATTATATTGGCCTCAACCGGCGGATAAGGTTTTATGTTATAGACTAAGGTTTTATCTGTCAAGCACGCAACCCGTTAAATCAACAACAATATGGTTTAACACTTTTTCTGAGAGGAAAAACATGAAAAATTATACATTAATGATTGCAGCAACAATTGCTTTGAGCGCTTGCGCATCTAAACAACCTGAATATCAAGCAGCACCTCAACAGCCTGTGGTTCAACAGCCTCAGCATCGTCCGGCTCGTGCATGCGGCATTAAAGCACCTGTTCAACAAATGCCTGCTGCTCCTGTGGCTCAGCCTTGCAATACATGCGGCCCGCACAGCTACACTGTGTCTGAACCGGTCGAAGTTGTCTATAAGAATGTGACATACACCACAGTGTATGAACCGAAGACATATTCGGATACAACATATGTGAAAAAACCTTATTCCTGCCCGAACGGCAACTTGTGCGCTCAAAGAGCACCTGCGCCGATGGCTCAGGAACATGCAAAATAATTGCGTGTTAAGTAACAAACGGTTGATACCGCTTAGATAAAACTTCAAAACACCCCGCGGACAAGCATCTGCGGGTTGTTTTTTTGTGTATTTTGAAATACATCGGATATTTTATCCCCTGCCCCTTGCGAACGCCGTTTCAAAACCCCATATAAACGGTATCGTTTAATTTAAGGGACAAACAAAAAATGAGTGAAAAACAAGCCTTTCAAACCGAAGTTGCAAAACTTTTGGATATTGTCGTCAATTCGCTGTATTCCGAAAAATACATCTTTTTAAGAGAACTGATTTCAAACGCAAGCGATGCTTGCGACAAACTCAAGTACTGGTCATTGACCAATCCTGATATCAAAGTCAAAAATGCCTTTCAAATCACTTTAACGCCTGATGCCAAGGATAACACCTTAACCATTTCGGACAACGGTATCGGCATGAACAAAGATGATTTGATTAATCACATCGGCACAATCGCCAAATCCGGCACGGCCGATTTTGTTAAAAACATCAAGGACAACGGCTCAGCCATTGATTTAATCGGTCAATTCGGCGTCGGCTTTTATTCGGCCTTTATGGTTGCAAACAAGGTTGAAATCATCACCAGAAAAGCCGATGACAAGAAGGCTTACAAGTGGACATCCGACGGGCTCGACGGTTATACCATTGAAGATGCCGAACGCAAGACAAACGGCACGGATATCAAACTGTTTTTAAAAGAGGATGCCAAAGATTTTACCGACACAGTCTATCTAAGGCATATTGTCCGCACTTATTCCGACCACATCGAATACCCGATTGTTTTGAATTTGGGCAAAGCCGGCGATGAAACCATCAACACCGCATCGGCCTTATGGACACGCAACAAAGGCGACATCACCGATGAGCAGTATAAAGAGTTTTATCACCACATTTCCAAAAATTTTGATGACCCTTGGATGACGCTTCATTTCAAGGCCGAAGGCAGCATCGAATACAATGCACTTTTATACATCCCCTCAACTGCGCCGTATGATTTATTTCAGCCCGATCGTCAGCAAAGCCTCAAGTTATATGTCAACAAAGTTTTCATCTCTGACAAAGTCGAAGGCTTGATGCCGGCATATTTGCGCTTTGTTAAAGGCGTCATTGACAGTTCAGACCTGCCGCTTAATATTTCGCGTGAGATGTTGCAACAAAACGCCTTGCTTGCCAAAATCAGACAAGGAACGGTCAGCCGCTTGTTAAAAGAACTCAAAAAGCGCCAGGGCGACTATGAAGATTACTTAAAATTCTGGAACGCATTCGGCGTCGCATTCAAAGAAGGCATTTACGAAGATTTTTCAAACAAAGAAGAAATTGCGGCCTTATCGCTGTTTGCCTCGACAAATGACGATACAAAACTCACCACTTTGGATGAATATATTTCGCGCGCCAAAGAGGGCCAAAAGGCCATTTATTATATCACGGGCGATGATGTGCCGACATTAAAGAACAATCCGCAACTTGAAGCCTTTAAAGAAAAAGGCATTGAAGTGTTGCTTCTGGTTGACCCGATTGACGAGTTTTGGACGCAGGTTTTGACAACCTACAAAACATTTGACGTCAAACATATATCGGCCGCCGATATTGACCTCAAAATTGAGCGCAAAGATAAAAAAGCCGATGAAAAGAACCTTAAACAACTCACCGATTTGATGACCGAATTGTTCAAAAACGAGGTTGGCAAGGTCGAACTCAGTGAAAAACTCACCAAAAGCCCCGCAGCTCTTAATGTTGAAAACGGGCAAATGAGCATCCATTTAGAGCGTTTGATGCGCAACCATCAACAGCAGACCGCTTTTGCAAGCACGCGTGTGTTAGAAATCAATCCGTATCATCCGCTGATTATCAAACTCTCGGAGATGATATCGGATGATGCCAACAAAGTGCGCATTACGGACATTTCGCGTCTGATTTTGGACCAAGCCAAAATTGCAGAGGGCGAAGCCGTGACCGATGCCGCATTTTTTGCCGAAAAGTTGAGCGATTATCTTTTAGAAGCCCTCTGATCAGGCAAATTGTCATTTTGGTAAGAGCGAAATTTGATTTTCGCTCTTTTTTTTCGTAGATATGTGTGCTTTCCCTCTTTTATAACGCAAAAAAATTCGTTATATTTGAGACACAATAATCAACAAGGGATTATCATGGCCAAAAAAATTTGATTGATTGACGGTTCGGGATATATTTTCAGGGCTTTCTACGCCCTGCCCCTTTTGACGACGCATACCGGCATTCCGACCAATGCGGTCTTGGGTTTTGTCAACATGTTTATGCGTTTGCGCAGCAAAATTGCCTGCGATTATTGTTTGGTTTTGTTTGATGCCAAGCGCAAAAACTTCAGAAACGATATTTTCGAGGCTTACAAAGCCAATCGCGCCGACCCGCCGGCCGAACTTGTGCCCCAATTTGCCATTATCCGCGAGGCTGTCGATGCCTTAAACCTGACATTTTTGGAAATGGAGGGTTATGAAGCCGATGATTTGATTGCAACCTACGCCAAAAAGGCCTTGGATACCGGTATGCAAGCCGTCATTGTCTCGGCCGACAAAGATTTGATGCAGTTGATACGTGACGGCGTCACCTATTATGACGGCATGAAAGACAAGTTTTTTACCCCCGCGGATGTCAAAGAAAAATTCGGCGTATTGCCCGATAAAGTGGTGGATGTGCAAGCCTTGTCAGGCGATTCGACGGATAATGTGCCGGGCGTTCCGGGTATCGGTCCCAAAACGGCAGCCGAACTTGTCAATACCTTCGGCTCGCTTGAAAACGTGCTCTCGCATGCTGCCGAAATCAAGCAAAACAAGCGCCGCGAGGTGCTGATGGCAAACATCCGAAATGCCGAAATTTCAAAACAACTTGTGACCTTAAAAGATGATGTCCCCGTCACGCTTTTGCTTGATGATTGCGCTTGCCGCATCCCAAGTAAACAAAAGTTGATGGATTTTATCAATAAATACGAATTAAACAGCCTCAAAGCCCGCGCAGATAAATGGGCGGATGAACAATGTGCCGGCGCCTCTTGCCAAAGCAAGCCGACACCGGAGGTCAAAAAAGAATATACCCTGATCCAAGATGAGGCAACGCTTGAGCGCGTGGTGAGCGACATTCAAAAAGCGCGTCTTTTTGCGATTGATACAGAAACAACGGGGCTTAACCCCTTCAAAGACAAAATTGTCGGTTTGTCCTTGTGTGCCGAGGCAGGCAAAGCCTTTTATCTGCCCTTAAATCATGGCAAAAAAGTACAAGGAAACGACTTGTTTGACATTTCATTTGAACGGCCGACACAACTTTCTTTGCCGACGGTTTCCAAACACTTAAAACCGCTTTTTGAAGATGACGCTATCTTAAAAATCGGCCACAACATCAAATTTGATATGCATTTTTTGCAACAAATCGTCGGGCCTGATTGCCAAATTACGCCTTATGACGACACGGCCGTCATGAGTTATTGTCTGGATAGTTTGGAACACGGACATTCGTTAGATGAACTCGCCGATATTTTTCTGCATTATCAAACCATCAAATATGAGGATGTTTGCGGCGAAGGCAAAAACAAAATTTCGTTTGAACAGGTTGACCTTGACAAAGCGCTTGACTATGCCGCCGAAGATGCCGACATCACGCTCCGGCTTTATCAGGTATTGGCCCCGCGCCTTATCAAAGAAAAAAAGGCTGCCCTTTATCAAAATTTTGATCGGCCGCTTGTGGCAGTCTTACAAAAAATGGAGAAAGCCGGCATTTTGCTGGATTCCGTCACGCTCAAAGAACTCGACAACGATTTTAGCGACCAAATGCACCTGTTGGAAACCGAGATTTATGCGTTAGCAGGCGAAGAATTTAATGTGGCCTCACCCAAACAAATCGGCGACATTTTGTTCGTCAAAATGGGGCTCAAAGGCAAAAAGACA
>JAGCTK010000032.1 GCA_017963715.1 Alphaproteobacteria bacterium
TCATTTTTTCAAATCAGGGGATTTTTTTATGTTATGCGGTAGAGTGATATTGAATATTTAAAAAAAATTTTTGTTGGACAATTGAAGTTTGTTGATATATAGTGCGTCAGAACAATCAAAAATAAGACCAAAAAAGTATAAGGATATTTCGGTTATGTTAAAACGTACAAAAATTGCTGATTTGTTGCAATCACAAAGCGTGCAAGATAAAGTTCTGATTAAAGGCTGGGTCAAGACGCGTCGTGATGCCAAAGATTTTTCGTTTATCGAGGTGGGTGACGGCTCGAGCCTCAAAAATATGCAGGTGATTGCCTTAAATACCTTGACCAATTATGAAGATGTTAAGAAATTATCCACAGGTTCGTCGGTGGCGGTTGAAGGTGCATTGGTTGAAAGTCAGGGCGGCAATCAAAAGTATGAATTGCGTGCCGATAAAATCGACATCTACAGTATTGCGCCGGATGATTATCCTTTGCAAAAAAAGAAAATGACGGACGAATATTTGCGCACGATTGCGCATTTAAGACCGCGTACCAACAAATACGGTGCCGCTTTCAGAATCCGTTCGGAACTCTCGTATGCAATACATCAATTTTTTCATGATCGCGGTTTTAAGTATGTGCACACACCGATTATCACGGGCTCTGATTGCGAAGGTGCCGGCGAGATGTTTCAGGTGACGACGCTTGATTTGGATAAACTGCCGACCACAAAAGCGGGTAAAGTCGATTATAACGAAGATTTCTTCGGGCGCGCCGTGCATTTGACCGTGTCGGGCCAATTAAACGGCGAGATGTATGCTTGCGCATTGGGTGATATCTATACGTTCGGGCCGACATTTAGAGCCGAGAACTCAAACACACCGCGTCATGCGGCCGAGTTTTGGATGATTGAACCCGAAATGGCTTTTGCCGATTTGCATGACGATATGGATGTGGCCGAAGATATGGTGCGCACTTGCGTCAAGCACATTATGACACATTGTGATGAAGATTTACAACTGTTTGAAAAGTTTGTTGATCCGACCTTAAAAGAAACGCTTGAAAATATTGCACACAACAGTTTTGCCCGCGTCAGTTATACCGAGGCCGTCAAATTGATGCAGGATTCGGGCAAAAAGTTTGAATATAAGCCGGAATACGGCATTGATTTGCAAACCGAGCACGAGCGCTTTTTGGCCGAAGAATATTTCAAAAAACCGGTGATTGTGTATGATTATCCCAAAGAAATCAAGGCCTTTTATATGCGCCAAAACGATGACGGCAAAACGGTGGCGGCCATGGACGTGTTGGTGCCGAGAATAGGCGAACTCATCGGTGGCTCTCAGCGTGAAGAACGTTATGATGTGTTGGTCAAGCGTATCAAAGAACTCGGCATGAACGAGGCAGAATATTCGTGGTATTTGGATTCACGCAAATATGGCACGGTGCCGCATGCAGGCTTTGGCTTAGGCTTTGAACGCATGATGATGCTCGTCACCGGTATCTCAAATATTCGCGATGTGTTGCCTTTCCCGAGAACACCGAAATCAGTCAATTTTTAAGGCAAGGGGCATGTTGAAAAAAATACTTTTTGCGATTTTGTTATGTGGTCACATTTGTTGCGCGCGGGCTGAGACGCTCAGTGAGCCGATGCCTGAAGCACAGCCCTCTGCTATTCAAATTCCGGTATGTGAAGATGCGGCCTTCAAGCAAAAGGTAATGTCAACGGTGGAATCGTATTTTGACGAGAAGCCTATCTCATCGACAATGGATCATCGCCAAAGAATGCTGAAATTAAAGGGATTGCATGGGTTTGAAACGCTTAAAGTATCTGCTTTTGAACCACAGCAAAATTATTTGGTTGCCAAGGCACTGGTAGAACTTAAAATCAACAAGCATTTGACGGATAAGGATATTGTGTTGTGTCGTCAAACGGGTGATGTGAAAGCGCCGGTGTATCTTGTGGCTTATCCGGAAGACAATCATTTTCGCGTGCACCTGATTAATTTAGACGATAATGTGACGGATTATGAAAAAATCTTCTTTCTCTATCCGTGAGAAATCTGCCGATGAGTGAAAATAAGAGCCTTGTTCTTGTCAATACCGAAAAAAACTTGCCTGTCGTCGTACAAGATGACGGACTGGCAACATATTTGGAGCAGATTAAAAAATTTCCGGTTTTAACGCCGGAGGAAGAAGCAAGGCTGATTGATGATTTTAGAAATAACGGCAATTTAGAAGCCGCGCACAAACTGATTACATCACATTTGAGATTGGCGGCCAAAATTGCGTTGACATATCGCAGATATGGTCTGCCGATGCAAGATATGATTTCGGAAGCCAATATGGGCTTAATGCAGGCTGTCAAAAGGTTTAACCCCGACAAAAAAGTCCGGCTTGCGACCTATGCGCTGTGGTGGATTAAAGCCGCCATTCATGATTATATCTTGCGGTCGTGGTCGCTTGTGAAAATCGGTACGGTTGCCGCGCAAAAAAAACTGTTTTACAATTTGGGCCGTATCAAAGCGCGGCTCGGTATATATGAAAATAAAGAACTTGAGCCTCAGGTTGTCAAGCAAATTGCGCACGAGTTGGTGGTGGATGAACAGGAAGTTGTCGATATGAACAGGCGTATCAGCGGCGATAAATCGCTCAACACGCCTGTGTATCATTCATCTGATGATGATGTGACGGAACAAATCGATATGCTCTCTGATGGTCGGGAAAACATTGAAGCCAAAGTAGCGGGCCGCGAAGAAGCCTTGATGCGTCGAAAGATTTTGCTTGAATGCTTGGGGGATTTGTCCGAGCGTGAACAATTTATTGTTAAAAACCATGTGTTGACCGAGGCCCCAATGACATTGGATGATATCGGTGAAAGGTTTCATATCAGCCGCGAACGTGTGCGGCAAATCGAACAGCGCGCGATTGAAAAATTGACAACCGCCGTCAAGGCAAAAATACAGTCCGAGACCTTGTCTTAAAGGAGTTTTATACGATGCAACCTTCCGTTTATCAAACAACGATTGAAATTTTGGCCGAACACGGTATCGAATCGCCAAGATTGGAAGCACGTTTGTTAATTGCCGATGCGTTGGGCATTGATGTTAATCAAATGCCTTTGACGCCGAGCGGAGACGACAACACACAAACAACTCTTGAACGCAATATTCAAAGGCGGTTGGACGGGATGCCGATTGATAAAATTTTAGGACACCGTGAGTTTTATAAATATGATTTTGTGGTCACAAAAGATGTTTTGTCACCGCGTCCCGATACCGAAATTTTGGTCGAATCGGCTTTAAAAATCATCAAAAGCAATTCCATTCGGCGCGTGCTTGATTTGGGCGTCGGCTCGGGATGTATTTTGCTCTCGCTGCTTGCCGAGGACGACGGCTTGACGGGGGTAGGCATCGATGCTTCCAAAGAGGCATTGGCCGTTGCAAAAAAGAATGCCAAAAACCTCAAAGTGACGAATCGTGTTGAATTGTTGCAAAAAAACTGGTTTGATAACGGCTTTATCGGCGTTTTTGATGGGCCTTTTGATATGATTGTGACAAACCCGCCCTATATCAAAACAGCAGATATCGAAAAACTCGATATCAGCGTTAAAAAATATGATCCGTTGCTTGCGTTGGATGGTGGTGAAGACGGTTTCAAAGATTATCGCAAGATTGCGGAATTTGCACCGTTTTTGCTTGAAAATAGCGGATATTTGTTGCTTGAAATCGGGCGCGGGCAGGGGCGTCATGTCAAAACAATATATACCAATGCCGGCCTTAATCATATCGGAACCATCAAAGATTTGGCCGGTATCGAGCGTGTCTTGATTTTTCAGAAATGATTTTTTGAAAATAAAACGCGGATATAAACCCGCGTTTTAATGATTTGATATAAAAGAAGTCTTTTACATACTGTTACTGCGATCAGGCGTCGGTGTCTTGACCGGTGGAACAGGCTCTTGCGTTTTTGTTGGTTCAGCATTTTGAGCGGCTTCTTTTTGTTTCTTTTCTTGTTCCTGGACATAGCGCCATGACAATTCTTTCGGACGTTCATACGACAAACCGCGGTGCTTGTCCGGCAATTTAAGTTCTTGCACTTCCATAAACGCCAATCTGTCATTGACTGCCATCACTTGGCCTAAAGCAATTGTCCATTCTTCACCGATTAAGATGTGGTCTTTGGCGTGTGCACGTGCGGCCTCATCATCCTTAAATCTTTGGATAATATTGTCAGTAGCCTGTTGATATTGACGTTCAAACAATACATGGTAGATTTGTTGCCATTCTTTAGATGTCAAATCTTTAATCTTGGTGTCGGGCGAAATGGAAGACAAAGCGTGTTTTTCGTTTTCGGTCAAGCGGATACAAGTGATATTTCCTTCGCGGTTTTTAAGCGGGTTGTGAATCAATTCTTCCAAACGGGCACCAAATCTTTGATCCAAATCGTCGTGATCGCCAAGAACAACGTCGCAAGTACGTGCCAAGGTGGTCATGGCGGCAATGGCATCGGCCGCACCGGTTTTCTTGTTTAAGCTGCTTTGTTGAATCGTGCGATTGACCAAAGGCTGAATATCCAGGATATAAGATCTTCTAAAGTTGTGGAACTTAATTTCAAATTCTGCGGCTTGCGCGGCATTTGTCTTGGTTTCCACCAGTTTTTGTGCCTCATCTTTGAGTTTTCGAACAAGAGCAATTTCATTGTCAGACAAAGGTTTGCCTTTAAGTTTGGCATAGGCTTCCATCTGTTCGGCCAAATTACGTTTGAAAGCGGCCATTTCAAGAGGCGGCAATTCTTTGCCTTCAGCGGCTTTAATCATCTTTTCGGCTTTTGCTTTGTCAATCTTGACACCTGTCGGCACAATACCTTTTTCGGCACAGGCTAACATCCAAACCATTTTGTCACAGTTCGGGATATTTTAGAGGTTAAGATGTGTCATGCCTGTCTTTTTGATTTCACCGATTAAATCTCCGTCCATGGCATCATCCATTTTTTTGCCGGTCGGCATCGTATAACCGAACAATAATTTGCCGTTATCATCTTGCCCGACATACAAACGATATGAAAACAGTTGAACATGGGTGCTCGGCTTTTTGGGATCGACTTTGCCGTCTTCGATATATTGTTCCGGGTCTTCTTTGTCGTAAAGACTGAACATCACCATATCATGTCCGTTGATGCGCTGTTTATGTTCCCAATACGAACGTCCCACAACTTTGTGCAAATCTTTTGAAATAAAATCGCGGAAATTGTGAACGACGGTGTCAAGCGACATCGGCTTTTGTTGCGGTTTGGTCGGAGTAGCGGGTGCAGCCCTTTGAACGGTAGGCTCTTGTGCCAGCATAACCATACCCGAATCTTGATACTCTGTCCGACCGTCGTCACCTGTTTTAACAGGTTGAAGTGGCGGTGTGTTCTGAGCCTCTTGAGCCCGAGCCGCTTGATATTCTTCCAACAACTTTGTCAAATCGGCAATTTTTTGGTCGGCGTCAATCACACCGTCACGCGTGACAACACTCAAATCAAAGGTTGAAAAGCCGCAACGTTCACAAAAATCCATAATTCGCTTTAAGTTTTCGGCGTTCAGTTTTTTGAGCATATCATCTTCAAAACTGATTTGTCCGGCCATTAATTTGTTTTGTGAACCGTTATATTTGAGGGCAGAGAGTGTAAATGTGGTGCCGTCATCAAAGGTACATTCAAGCCCGAGTTGCGTCTCTTTTTGCTCAATATCCTGTTCTTCGGTGACAATATCCGGCCTCATGAAATCAATTTCTTTGAACTTGTAGGAGACATCACTGCCTTCATCATCTGCAATGCCGTGCATATGGATGCGGTGCAAAACGGGAAATTCATCCGGATATTGCGTCAATAAGTGTTGATAGGTGTGTAACTGGTTTTGTGCTTCTTCATATTTTGCTTTATCCGCCGCACTTTCGACGGTTGCTCCCAAAGCCTCGTTCTGTTTAATCATATGTTGAAGTTCTTTTTCGACATTCTCATACGAATATTCTTCAAAATTGTGGTTGAGACACCTGGTTTGTAAATACACATTTGCCATAAGAAACACTCCTTTTTTGCTTTATAATGCTTATTTTTAACATATTTTTTAGGCACTTTCAAGTGTTTTGTCAAATTTTTTATCAGATATGACAATAAAAAAAATCGATCTGTTATCAAGATCGATTTGTTTGGTAGAGGTGGGGAGACTTGAACTCCCACTCGCAAAGCGAACAAGATTTTGAGTCTAGCGCGTCTACCAGTTCCGCCACACCTCCATAAGATATGGCGATATATATACGATTAATTTTCGCACGTCAACACTTTTTTTTATAATTTTTAGTTTATTTTTTTTTCAAATATGTTATGATAGCCGAAATTTGAACTGAAAACGGTATGAAAAACATTGGATACGCTTGAAAAACAGGCCGATCGGCTTTTTGACGAACAAAAATATCCGGAAGCGTTGGATATTTATCTTTCGCTTGCAAAAAAGTATCCGAAAACCGAAAAATATTCTATCTATTGCGGCAATTGTTTTGATGCCATCGGGCAAACGGATGCGGCGATTCGTTATTATAAAAAAGCCGCACACATTAATCCGGTCTCAACAAGTTCGCTGCTTGCACTCTCCAATCTTTATTACAACAATGAAGATTATGACAATGCGGCCAAATATGCACAAACGATTTTGAAAAGAGAGCCGACAAATACGTCCGCTTTTGTGATTTTGGGCAATTGTCATTATTGCCTCAAACAGTATGAATACGCCTTTGAATATTATGAAAAAACATACACAGTCAATCCAAAAAGTTATATTGCCTTGATTAATATGGCCAACACCTGTTATGATATGGCAAAATATGTTAAAGCGGTTGATTATGCAACCAAGGCTTTGGAAATTTGTCCCTCAAGCGTTGATGCCTATATCATTTTGGGCAATTCGTATATGGAACTCGGACGTTTGGAAAAGGCTGAAACAAACCTGTTAAAAGCCCTGTCATATCGCAGTGACAATGCTTGGATTTATGATGCATTGAGCCGGTTGTATCAAAAATCGGAAGATTATGGCAATGCTTTGGCCTTTGGCTGGAAAGCCGTTTTGTTTGCAGGTGAGGGGCAGGAAGACCAACATATCAACTTTGGTTATTTGCTTTATGAGTGCGCGGTCGAAGGGCACGAAAACGAGGCAAAGCAATATGCCACCAAATGGATTGAGGCGTTTCAAAATCATGCACTTGTCAAATATATGGGCGGGGCAATTTTAGATAATAAACGCATCAAAAAGGCCGACCAAAAGTATGTTGAAAAGATTTTTGATTTGTTTGCGGATGATTTTGACAGCACACTGGCAGGCCTTGATTATATGGTGCCGCTTTATATCGGTGAGGCCGTGCGCAAATATTTCAAAAAAGATTTTTACAAAAAGACCAATTACCTTGATTTAGGCTGCGGGACTGGTCTTTGTGCACAAATTGTGACCTGCTTGATCGGTTGGCACCATGCAACAGGTGTTGACATTTCACAAAAAATGCTGGATGAAGCCGCCAAAAAGAAAGTGTGTGATCGTTTGGTTCATGATGAATTGGTGCACTTGTTGACGACGGATACAAAAAATTATCAACTGGTGACAATTGCCGATGTTTTGACCTATTTCGGCGATTTAAGGCCTGTTTTTGAGGCTGTGGCTGCACATCTTGACTTGGCCGGGGTTGTGTCATTCAGTATTTCGGAAAATAAGA
>JAGCTK010000033.1 GCA_017963715.1 Alphaproteobacteria bacterium
AGTTAGGATTTGGTCGCCTTTTTGGTCTTTGGCCAAACCGTTGGCCGTTGTCCAAAATTCTTGAGGTGTGATGTTGAGTTTTTTGACAAAGCCGTATTCCTGCATATTGCCGGGAGACAACGTGCCGTCAAAATCATAACAAATCGCCATTTCAACCAAATGTTTGACCATTTTAAAACAAGACCACCCACCATATCACGATTGCATTAACAAAAGACAATAGCACCAAAAGGGAGCCGATGTCTTTGGCCTTTTTGGAAAGAGGATGAATCTCGGGCGATATGCGGTCGATACATACCTCAACAGCCGTATTGACAGCCTCGGCAAACAAAATAAAAAAGAGCGAAAACAACATCAAGGCACGGCTTTGCTTGGAGACATCAAGCATCAAAGCGGCAAATGAAAAAATGATAAAAATGACAACGTCTTGTCTGAAAGCAGGTTCGGACTTGAAAATTGCCCTAAAGCCGTCATAGGAATACTTAAAAGCATAAAGGATGCGGCGACTGCCTAAAATGATGTTTTTGATAAAATTTTGCACGGTTGATGACCTCTTTAAAAGTTTAGGTTCAGATTACAGGTCTCAAGGTAAAAATCAAGTCTTTTTGCATATTTATGCAACAAGAAGGCGGCAACTGTGGCGATGGCGCAATATGACTTTGGACATATGCCGATTTACCGGATTGTATCGAGGCCTAAAATAAGGTATTCTACAGACAGATAGTTTAAAAACTATCTTAAGGTGAAGACCTTAGGGGGATTTTTTTAAGAAAGGATAAGACGATGACAAAATTTAATGAAAACGGACGTTCAATGGTTGAAATGTTGGGTGTATTGGCCATTATCGGTGTGTTATCAGCCGGTGGCTTGGCAGGATACTCAAAAGCCATGTTCAAACACAAACTCAATTCAACAATGGATCAAATCACGATGCTGGTGACAAACATCCGTACGATGTATGGTACGCAAGGCAATTATGACGGTTTGGCCGCGAATGTGACAGATCTCGGAATTATACCGCCGGTGATGGGATCTGCGCCGAGCGCTTTGACAAACCCGTTTAAGGGGCAAGTCAAGGTTTTAGAGTCAAAAACAAATGCGGCAGATGTATCGGCTGTCGGTGCGGCATTGGGCAGCTCGGCAACGGCGTTTGTTGTGACCTATGAAGGTTTGCCGAAAGAAGCATGCATTGCTTTGGCAACGGCTGACTTTGGCAGCGGTGCGGGTTCCGGCTTTATCGGTGTGACCATCGGTGCCGATGCGACGAATGTTGTCGGCAATAACGAAGGTGAGGTCTATCAGATGGGCGGTGATACCGGTGCGATTAAACTTTGCAGTGATCAGGGCGAAAATGCAACTGTGTCATGGAAGTTTTACTAATCATGTTATGAATTTGAAAACAAGCACAAAAGGAGCCTCTGATTTTCGGAGGCTCTTTTTATAAGGCTGCCAGGTATATAGCGCGGAGTTTTTGATAAAAAAATAAAAAAATTAGTTGACGGGTTAAAAAAGATGGGCTAAAAGGGAAAAACCACGGAACGTTGGCAGAGTGGTAATGCAGCGGATTGCTAATCCGTCATCCC
>JAGCTK010000034.1 GCA_017963715.1 Alphaproteobacteria bacterium
CCGCTCGTCTGCGCAGCATTTAACTCCGAATTCGATGGTGAACAAATGGCCGTTCACGTGCCGTTGTCCCTCGAATCACAATTGGAAGCACGTGTTTTGATGATGTCAACCAACAACATCTTATCACCGGCATCCGGCAAACCGATTATCGTGCCGTCTCAAGATATGGTGCTTGGTATTTACTACCTCTCCTATGAAGCCGAAGGTATGATCGGTGAAGGCAGCATTTATGCTGATAAAAAAGAATGTATGTTGGCTTTGGATTGTAAAGCGGTTGACTTGCATGCTAAAATTAAATGTCGTATGGAATATGTCGACAATGACGGCAACACAAAATACGGTTTGATTGATACCACACCGGGCCGCATCATTGTGTCAGACATTTTACCGAAAAACCCGAATATTCCTTTCTCACTTGTCAATCGCTTGTTAAAGAAGAAAGAAATTTCAGAGATTATTGATACCGTTTATCGTCACTGCGGCCAGAAAGAAACCTGCATCATGGTTGATAAAATCATGACTTTGGGCTTCACAAATGCTTGCAAAGCCGGTATTTCGTTCGGTAAAGACGATTTGATTGTGCCTCAAGCCAAGCAGTCATTGATTGAAGAAACAAAAGCACAGGTTCGTCAGTTTGAAGAGCAGTATCAAAACGGTTTGATTACCAAAGGTGAGAAATACAACAAAGTCGTCGATATTTGGTCAGCCTGCACCGATAAAGTTGCTGATGAAATGATGAAAAACATTTCAAAAACAGAACACGGTTATATTAACTCAGTTTACATGATGGCTCACTCCGGTGCTCGTGGTAGTGCCGCTCAAATGAGACAATTGGCCGGTATGCGCGGGCTTATGGCAAAGCCTTCGGGTGAAATTATCGAACAACCGATTATTTCAAACTTTAAAGAAGGTTTGACCGTGTCCGAGTACTTCTACTCAACCCACGGTGCTCGTAAAGGTTTGGCCGATACCGCTTTGAAAACGGCAAACGCCGGTTATTTGACACGTCGTTTGGTTGATGTGGCGCAAGATGTTGTTGTCACTGAGACCAACTGCGGTACCGAACGCGGCATCATTGTTCGTCCGGTTGTCGACGGCGGTAATGTGATTGTTTCGATTGCCGAAAGAATTTTGGGACGTACGGTTCAAGAAGATGTCCATAATCCCGAAACCGGCGAATTAATCGTTGCCAAAGGTACGCTCGTTGATGAAAATATCGCCGAAGCCGTCCAAAAAGCAGGTGTCGAACAAGTTAAAATCCGTTCGGTCTTGACTTGCGAATCCGAACACGGTGTTTGTGCTGCCTGTTATGGTCGTGACTTGGCACGCGGTACACCGGTCAACGTCGGTGAAGCAGTCGGTGTGATTGCTGCTCAATCAATCGGTGAGCCGGGTACGCAATTGACGCTTCGTACGTTCCACATCGGTGGTGCTGCATCGCAATCAGCCGAGCAGGCATCGGTTGAAGTGCCCTTTGCCGGTACCTTAAAACTTGAAAATGCACACACGGTGACAAACTCCGACGGCCATCTGATTATCTTGTCACGTAACTGCGATTTGGTGGTTGTTGATGGTCAAGGTCGTGAAACATCGCGTCACCATGTCCCCTACGGCACCAAAGTCTTGGCCCAAGCAGACAGCAAAGTCAAAAAAGGCCAAAAGATTGCCGAATGGGATCCGTTTACCATTCCGGTCATTTCCGAAAAAGCCGGTATTGCTCACTTGACAGACTTAATCAACAATGTGTCGGTCAAAGAAAGCATGGATGAAACAACGGGTATCATCTCAAAGGTCGTGATTGATTGGCGTTTGAGCGGTGCTGCCAACGCAGGTTTAAAACCGAGCATCGTATTGAAAGATGCCAAAGGTAAAGCCATCAACTTTGACAACGGTAAAGAAGCCAGATATTATCTGTCGGTTGATGCCGTGTTAAATGTTGACAACGGTTCTGAAATCAAAGTCGGTGACGTGATTGCACGTATTCCGAGAGAAAGCACCAAGACAAAAGATATTACCGGTGGTTTACCGCGCGTGGCCGAATTGTTTGAAGCACGTCGTCCGAAGGATCAAGCCATTATCTCGGATATCGACGGACAAGTCGAGTTTGGCAAAGATTATAAGGCCAAACAGCGTGTGCTCGTTCGCCCGATGGACGGTGAACCTGTCGAATACCTGATCCCCAAGGGCAAACACTTGGTTGTTCAAGACGGTGATATTGTCAAGAAAGGCGATTTGATTGTCGAAGGTACACCTGCTCCGCACGATATTCTGCGTGTGTTGGGTGTTGAAAAATTGGCCGAATATCTGGTCAAAGAAGTTCAAGACGTTTATCGTTTGCAAGGTGTGAAAATCAACGATAAGCATATCGAGGTGATTGTGTCTCAAATGCTCAAGAAAGTTGAAATTTTGACACCGGGTGACACCACTTTCTTGGTGGGCGAACAAGTCGATCGTGATATTTTTGATGCCGAAAACGCCAAAACAGTTGCTGACGGCGGTGCACCTGCCACAGCAGATCCGGTCTTGCTCGGTATCACAAAAGCATCACTGCAGACCAAGTCGTTTATCTCGGCGGCATCATTCCAAGAGACCACCAGAGTTTTGACCGAAGCGGCTGTTGCCGGATGTTTTAATTGATGGACTCCAATATGATAATGCATCTTCGGGGTGAGTTATAATTAATAAAACTGTTTTAATTGAAGATAAATCCTGTTTTATATCTTTTATATCAAAC
>JAGCTK010000035.1 GCA_017963715.1 Alphaproteobacteria bacterium
ATTTTTCAGAAAATTCCTGATCTTCGGATTTGAACAGTTTTTCCAGAATTTCTTTGCCAAGAGTTATGAACTGTTCACGTTTATTTATACGAACATAACGACGAATGGCTGCTTTTGCCTTCCCGGTAACGACAAAACGATCCCATTCGATTGAGGGGTGTTGCGTTTTTAATGTCATAATGTCAACTTGGTCACCGTTTTGCAAAATGCGCCGCAGAGGTGCAATTTCGCCGTTGACTTTGGCACCGACACACGTATCGCCGACGCGCGAGTGCACGGCATAGGCAAAATCAACCGGTGTTGAGCCGCGCGGCAGGCCGATTAAATCGCCTTTCGGGGTAAAACAAAACACTTGATCGTTATACATCTCAAGTTTTGTGTTTTCCAAAAATTCTTCGGGATTCTCGGCTTGTTCCAAAATTTCCAAAAGTTCGCGTATCCACCTGAAATTCATACCTTCGGCTTTTTGCCCTTGCTTGTATGCCCAGTGCGCCGCCACACCTTTTTCGGCCACTTCGTGCATCTGATAGGTGCGAATTTGAACCTCGATTCGAGTGTCGAGCGGGCCGATGACGCCGGTATGAATGGACTGATATCCGTTGGGTTTAGGGGTGGAAATATAATCTTTAAATCGACGCGGCACCATGTGATATTTGCTGTGGATGACACCGAGCGCCTGATAACACGCTCCGACATCCTCAACGCAAATGCGAAATGCCATAATATCGGACAATTGCTCAAACGACGCATTTTTTTGCTGCATCTTGCGCCAAATTGAATACGGAGCCTTTTCACGTCCGGTCACCGTCGCTTCGATGCCGTTGTCGGACATATCTTTTTCTAAAGCCTCGATGATTTGCGAAATAATGTCGCTGCCCTGTTCGCGCAAAAAGTTGAGGCGGGCAATAATCGAATCATGCGCTTCTTTATAAAGTTCGGCAAACGCGATTTCTTCGAGTTCGTCTTTGAGTTCCTGCATACCGATTCTCTCGGCCAAAGGCGCATAAATATCCAATGTTTCTTTGGCAATGCGGGCACGCTTGTCTTCGGGGCAATAGTGCAGGGTGCGCATATTGTGCAGACGATCGGCCAGTTTAATCAGAAGGACGCGAATATCATCCGACATCGCAAGCAATAATTTTCTGAAATTTTCAGCCTGCTTGAGATTGCCCGATTTTTGTTCAATCGTTGCAAGTTTTGTGAGCCCGTCGACCAAGCCGGCCACCTGGTCGCCAAACAGCGAACGCACTTCTTCAATGGTGGTATCGGTATCTTCGACCGTATCGTGCAGAAGGCCTGCAATAATTGAGGCGCAGTCAAGCCGAAATTTTGTTAAAATGCCGGCGACTTCAATCGGGTGCGAATAATACGGATCACCTGATGTGCGAAACTGGCCCGTATGCTTTTTCATAGCAAAGACATACGCTTTGTTCAAAGCGTCTTCGTCAGCCTCGGGGTCATACGATTTGACCAAATCAACCAGTTCGTACTGTCTTAACATAATGTGCCTTTTGGTAATAAAAAATGGCCGAATTAAAACATTCTGCCATTTGAAATATCATAAAAAGATTGAAATAATCTTAATATTCTTGCGAGTCATCCGCAAAATCATCGGGTGCATTGCCTTCATCGAACGAATCGTCAAAATCATCGTCGGCAAGTTCCGTATCATCCAACAGGTCAAGCGAATCGCCCGATTCGTCTCTGATTTGCATGCTGTCATCCAAACCTTCATCCAAGAGCATCGATGTGTCAAACTGCGAATCAAGTTCAGCCAACTCTTTTTCGGCAGCAACAATTTCAAACTCTTCTTCTTGCGGTTCTTCCACCTCAACATATTTTTGCAAATTGAGCACGAGCGATTTTTGCAAATCTTCGATGCTGACTTTGTCTTCGGCAATTTCACGCAAAGCGACAACCGGATTTTTATCATCATCGCGGTCAACTCTCAAGGGTGAGCCCTGTTCGATATCTTTGGCGCGCTGAGCGGCCACCATTAAAAGTTCGTACCGATTCGGGACTTTTTCAACACAATCTTCAACTGTTACACGTGCCATGATTTGATACCTTTTTGATAGATTAAAAACACATTTGGGGTATTTATAGCGACTCTCAAATCAAAAAGCAACTGTTTTTTTTGATTGACGATGTGGGATGTCAATTTTTAGGACTTGCATGTCAAAAAAAAACGTGTTAATATCCCTTTTATATCGGACAAACGGGGTTTTAAGTCATGATTATCAATTCCAGCAATCCGTTGCAGCGCAATATTTTGACGTATAAGTGCTATTACATGACGATGGCGCAGATTATCACGGACTTTGCTAAAAAGGGCTATACAAATCCTGCCGAAGAAGCCGTTAAAGTGGTGACAGCCTATCACGATTTGGTCGCAAAAAAAAATAAAAACAATTATAATAAAGATTATAACGAGGCGTTTGCCCGTATTGACACTTCGATTAAAAAAATCGCCAATCAGGTTTTTTATACGCTGGGCCCAAGAAGTTTTGATGCCGCATACACCGCTTTTCAAGATTTTGATTATATCAATGCGGCGCTTGATTTAAGAAAATTCAAGAAAAAATAATCCGACTTTACAAAAAAAGGCCAATGTTATATATGCCGGAAAGGTGCACGAAAAACCTTTTCTTATAAAGATTCTTTTAATAAATTTACACTATACTGCCATCAAAAGACTATAGAGGAAACGGACATGATGAAACATAAAATGTCATGCCTTGTGCTGTTGTTGATGGCATTGCCGGCCTGTGCGTGGTTGCGCGGTAGCACACGCACAGAAAAAACGACATTACCGACTTATCAGCATCAGGTTATCGCGCTTGAAAATTTAAACTCGCGGGTGATTGCGTATTGCTATGCCACACCCGAGTTTTCGGCTGAAGAATGCGCGGCCGAACTGGAAGAATACGGATATGTGCGTTTGAATGACATTCCGCGTTTTACGGCCTCAGACAGCCGGTTGAACAATACGGGGTATCCGCCGCGTCGCTGGCGTGAGGATAATGTGGTTTCGAGGTGGTAAAAGATGCTATCAAAAATCAACACAATCGCGTTTGACGGCATGGATGTTTTGGATGTTGATTTGCAACTGCAAATGACATCCGGTATACCGGCATTTACGATTGTGGGGTTGCCTGATAAAACAATTGCCGAAAGCAAAGAGCGAATCAGAGCGGCGTTTGATGCATTGGGAATTTCTTTTCCGGCCAAAAGAATCACGGTCAATTTGGCGCCTGCCGATTTATTAAAAGAAGGGTCGCATTTTGATTTGGCAATTGCCGTCGCGATTTTGACGGCGATGCAAATCGTGCCGCAGGAGGCCATAGCCGATTATATCGTTTTAGGCGAACTCGGCTTGGACGGAACGGTGTTGCCGGTGACGGGTATCTTGCCAGTCGGTTTGAAAGCCATCAAAAACAATAAAGGTCTTGTATGTCCTGCCGCACAGGGCAGTGAAGCCGCTTGGAGCGGACTAAAAAATATCGTAGCGACACCTGATTTATTGTCCCTTATCAATCATTTCAAAGGTGTGCAGACATTGCCTTTGCCGCAAAAAAAGCAACATCAATCCGCGCAAAGTCGATTGGATTTGTCGGATATCAAAGGGCAGGAAAGCGCTAAACGTGCGCTTGAAATTGCGGCTGCCGGTGCGCATAATATGCTGATGATCGGGCCGACTGGCTCGGGCAAATCAATGCTTGCGGCGCGGCTTAATACGATTTTGCCGCCTTTGACGTCTGAAGAAGTGCTTGAAACATCTATTATTCATTCGATTGCGGGAGAACTCAAAAACGGAGAAATTGATTTTAATCGTCCGTTTCGTGATCCGCACCACAGTGCCTCAACACCGGCTTTGGTCGGTGGCGGCAAAAAAGCTAAGCCGGGTGAGATTTCTCTGGCACACAACGGGGTGTTGTTTTTGGATGAATTGCCGGAGTTTAATCGCGCAACTTTAGAAGCGTTGCGCCAACCTCTTGAAAACGGAAAAATCAATGTGTCGCGGGCGGAATATCACCATACTTATCCCGCGCGTTTTCAGTTGATTGCCGCGATGAATCCGTGCAAATGCGGATATCTCGGTTTGAGCGGACATGAGTGTCCGCGTGCGCCGAAATGCGGTGCGGAATATCAATCTAAAATTTCGGGCCCGTTGCTTGACAGAATTGATATTCACGTTTATGTGCCTTCCGTCACGCCTTGGGATATTTTTGAAAAACAAAAAGGCGAGACATCAGCCGTTGTTTTACAGCGTGTTATCAAAGCACGCGAGATTCAAAAACAACGCTTTCAAAAATTTGGCTGTCCATATCTGCTGACAAATTCACAACTTTCGGGTGATTTGCTGGAAGATGCCGTTGATATGGAACAAAGCGCCAAAGAACTTTTGGTAACGTTTGCCGATAAAATCAAACTGTCGGCACGCGGTTATCATAGAACTTTAAAGTTAGCAAGAACGATTGCGGACTTGCAAAACGAAACAAAAGTGCTTAAAATGCACGTTGCAGAGGCATTGAGTTATAGACGCACAATGCCGGCAAATGATCAATAGGAGATACGATATGAATAAATTAAAGCCGTCTAAAATTTTAGTGTTATCACTAACAATCGCTGCCGTAATGGGAACGTCTGCCTTGATAACGGCCAATGCCGGCGCATCGAGCCCGTATAACCGTAGTGTGCGTGAGATGATGGCACGTCGACATCAGGCCACTGTATCAGGCAAAAATACAAGCAGAGCCGGTGGCACATCATCGATTTTTTCGGCGCCGTCTCGTGTGGCGAGGGGCGCAGTTAATACAGGACGTTCAGCAACCGGGCCCGTATCGCTTTCTTTGGCATCGCTTTTTGATGCGGCGGATAAAGACGGCAGCCTGTTCCCCGGCGGACCTTGTAAAAATTGCCATAATACGGGCCCTATCTTTGATACAGGTTCGTGCGATCGTTGTTATAAAAACGGTCCTTTGATTGACACGGGAACCTGTGACCGTTGTTATCAGAATGGTCCTTTGATTGATACAGGGCCGTGCAAAAAATGCAAAGAGCCGAAACCTGTCGTCATTGCCGCGCCGCAACCGGAACCTGTTTGCCCGGTTTGTGTTGCGCCGAAACTGACAAATTATGCTATCTCCTATAACGATTATGTCGTGCAGGCTGTTGAGCGTGACTGTTGTGCGTTTGCACCGTTTTATTTGGATCATGTCGATTTTAACTTGGATGAAGACGAAGATTCCGTCAAAAATAAGATGGGTAATTATCGCTTTAGAATTTTCGGTTGTCGCCGATTCGATAAAGAAGCCGTCTTAAATCACGGTCGCGTGATGTAAAAAGATATGCGCTTGATTGATATTTTTGAACAAGCAACAAACGAATGCTATCAAATTATCAAAAAGCCGGCTGATTTGTGCTTGCAACAAACACCGTCACCGTTGCCGGAATATGTTTTGACGGCAGAAATCACAAACTTCTTTATGAACCTTTGTGATGGTTATGATTGGAAAACATCAAAACCAACCAATACGCGTACCGGTCGTTCAGAAATGACGGTGAAGTGGAAATTGACCAACTTGTCAAAAACCAAAGTTTTGTGGGAAGGGACAACAACCGGTTATGCTGATTTGAATTTAGGCAGTGAGCGTGGCGAAATTGCGCTGATTGAAGCCGCTTTTGCCGATGCCGCAACCAATTTGCAGTCCATGCGTCGTTTTGAAGATCAGTTGGCAACACGTTTGACGCCTGCCG
>JAGCTK010000036.1 GCA_017963715.1 Alphaproteobacteria bacterium
AAAAAGAAGCATTGGCCGCACAAGAGGCCGAGGCAGAGGCACCGGTTGAAGAACCTAAAGCCGAAAAGAAGCCGGCTAAAACCGCAAAAGCAACAAAAGCCAAAAAAGAGGCTGAGCCGAAAGCTGAAAAGAAAACAACGAAAGCCACAAAAGCAAAATAATCTAAGACGGTTTTTAAGTGATTTGAATGATTTGCGAATCGCCCTTAAGGCGATTCGTTTTTTTGTAGCCCGACAGATTCCGTGCCAATTTTTGTCCTCTGTGCATTGCGCCAAAAGTTCCGAGCAATGAGGTTGATTTTGACGCGTCTTCGGCAAACGCTTTATTCAAAGAGCGAACCTGAAAATCAGTCAAATCTTGCATGTAATCCGAAAGTCTCGGAAGGTTTGGTTTATAAAATCTATTTTAATATCTTCTTAAAAGGTTGTTCAATAAAATGATATAAAATTATTCCAAACAAAATACATGCTAACAATATAACCGGAACGAACACATAGTGATAAGAAGTAATGACGCTTGGATATTTTGATAAAATTGTGCAAAGTGTTAAAATACAAAGACAATGAGCCATATAAACAGAATATGTGTACTTTGAAAAACATGTCCAAATATGAATATTCAACATGTTTGAAATATATCCTTTTTTAAATATAAAAAGAGTAATCAATAACGCAAAGACAAAATAATAAATAAATACATTATCAAATTTTAATTTATGAAATGAAAGATTATTTATAGTAAAAAATATACACATAAATTCTATCACTGAAATTAAGATTTTTGATAAGACATTCAGTTGAATTTTAGATATTTTTTCTCCGTAATTTTTATATAATTCCGAAATAAAATAACCTGTACCAACTCCGGCTAATGCGCGAAGCACCCCTCCATACCAAATCTGGTAAACATTATCACTAATCGGGTGAATTAAAAATGTGTATGAAAAATATACAATTAATGCTATGATAAGATTTACCACTTTTTTATCAAAATTTTTTAGCAAATAGAAATAAAACGCTGATACCCAAAGTAATGATGATACATACCAGAATTGATCAACAGTCGCCCAATCCGAAATAGTACTGTCTTTCATAAACGATGTACCATTTAAACAAAAAAGAGTCAGGACAGCTTTGTAGATATTAAATTTAAAAAGCTTAGTAAAAGATATAATAAAACCTGTCAGCATCACTGCAACTAAAACAGGGTATAGTCTAATTAATCTTTTTTTTAAAAATTGTATAATTGAAGAAGATTTATTTAACCCAAATCCAAAAAATACACCTGAAATTATGAAAAATAAATCCACGGCAGTATATCCGGCATTAGCTAAATATGAAAATCTTTTAAATATTTCAATACTGTACAAGATAGGAACTCGTGTAAGATGAAACCATACAATTGCAATACAGCCAATTATTCTCAAAAATTCAATATTATTAAAATTTCTCTTTTCCATCTCCATCATCCTTTTTTATCGATTCGGTTAAATAAAAAATCCCACTTAAAATAAGCGGGCGGATGATAGCAAAACCGTAACTTAACGAACGACTCGGCGTTTTCACGCTTTTTGAGAGCCTTATCTCACCGACATCCGCACCAAGTGAACGGTATCGGCAAATTATTTTGAGTCGTTTGAAACGACTGTTAAGTTAACGGGTTGCTACGCCCAAAATATGAATGCCATATTTTAAGCAAGGTTATGACATAAATCAAAGAAGATGTCAAAGAAAAAAATCAGGTAAATATCAAGCCATGCGGGGTGATGATATCAAAAAAACCTGCATAAAAATGCAGGTTGAAATATTGTGCAATGTGCAAAAATGCTGTTAGGCTTTTTTGATACCGAAAGCAGCAAACTTGCTGTTGAATTTAGAAACTTGGCCGCCTGAATCCACCATACGATGAATACCCGTCCATGCCGGATGCGACTTCGGGTCGATTTCCAAATTCATTTTATCGCCGGCTTTGCCCCATGTGGTGCGTGTTTTGCACTCTGTGCCGTCCGTCATCACATAAGTGATTTCGTGATAATCCGGATGAATATCCTTTTTCATTGTATATCTCCAAATAAAACTTCTAAAACAAAATTTAGGCTCTTATAACCCAATCAAATTTAAATTGCAAGCACTTTTTTAACGCTTTATTTAAAAATCGTTAAAATACTTTGGCTGCAACCGAAATTGGTGGCGGCTAAATCGCCTGTCTGACGTACGGCTTCCATGTCTTCGGCTCGCCCGTCTTTTTGGCTGAGAGCGCGAACGGCACCGCCTGCTTCTTTAACCATCAAAAGACCGGCCGCAATCGCACAAAAATGACACTTGCTGCCGACAAAGGCATCATATTTTCCGGCCGCGACATAAGCCAAATCAAGTGCCGCACATCCGCTTATTCTGAGGTTGCCCGTTGCTTTTAAGATGGCGGCATGAATTTGCTGCAAAGGCATAAGGTCAGTCTCAAATGATGCCGTTGAGGCAACAAGCGCCGAGCCTAAATCTTTGAGTGAGGATGTGCGCAGTCTTTCCTGATTGCGAAAACCTTCTTTGAATGCACCCATGCCCGAAAAAGCAAAAAACAGTTCGTCATGCACCGGGCTGTATATCACGGCGCAAACAATATTATTGTTTTCAACCAAGGCAACCGATACGGCAAAATCGGGGTTGCCGTGTGCAAAATTGATGAGCCCCTCAATCGGACTGACGGCAAAATATGACGAACCGGCAATTTTGTCTGACGGTGTCAATACCGGAATATCAGCCCTGATTTTGGACAGTTCGATTTTGAGATTTTGCTCTAATCTGGTGTAAGAGTTGAAAACAAAAGTTTTGATGCTTTTGACCGAATTTTGCAATTTTTCGATTTCCATAAAATCGCGATCAACGGATGACGCCGATTTTTTAACCGCATCAACAATTGCACTCAAAAGCGGAGTGATGTAAGCCATTATTTTGCTCTTTCGACATAATTGACTTCGGTTGTACCGACAACGATTTTTTCGCCCACACCGATAAACGGCGGAACCATAATGCGAACACCATTGTCCAAAATGGCGGGTTTATAAGATGATGCAGCCGTTTGGCCTTTGATGACAGGCTCGGTTTCAACCACGGTGCAGGTCACTTGTAAAGGAAGTTCAACCGAAATCGGACGACCGTTGATGTGTGAAATGCGCACCACCATACCGTCGGTCAAAAACGGACGGGAATCACCCAAAATGTCGGCAGGCATCGTAAACTGTTCAAACGTTTCGTTTTCCATAAATGTCAAACCGTTTGAATCTTCAAACAAAAATTGGCAGTCTTTATCTTCGACCATCATTTTTTCAATGGTGTCTTCCGTGCGGAAACGTTCGTTGGTTTTTGTGCCTTCTTCAACGGCTTTCATTTCGACCTGCATAAATGCACCGCCTTTGCCCGGTTTGATGTGTTGAGCCTTGGTAATGGTCCAGGGTTTGCCCTTATATTCAATGACCCAGCCGATTCTGATAGATCCTGCGAGTTGCTTCATTTTTTGTGTTCTCCTATTAACAATGTTTCAAAGTGATTATTTTTTCTGCGGCAAACATACAAAAAGTTTTTTGACTTTGCAAGATTTTTTTTAAAGCATCGTGTGATGATAAGTTATCCACCATACAATCGGCTATATGGCAGGCCGTTAAAAATAACATAATTTGTTGTATAATCAGCCAATTGAGTCAAAGTTGCGCGGTGCTGAAGGCAAATGTTACAATAAAGAAATGTTTTGTGTTTTGAATGTATGGTCAAAATCGCGTATTATAACGGGCAGTTTATAACTAATTTAAGGAAAGAAAAATGTCATATCAACCTTCAAAGATGATTGGTATTTTTGATTGTGCAACATCGCAAAAAATTATCGGCCAAGAAAAGTTTTTGGCTGCTTTTAAAACAATTTTGGATCACGGTGCATATTGCCAAGGTCCCGAAACAAAAGAATTGGATACAAAATTGGCCGCTTATGCCGGCACAAAATATTGCTCGACCTGCGGTTCGGGCACGGATGCTTTGACACTGGCTTTGATGGCCTGGGGTGTCAAAGAAGGTGATGCCGTTTTTGTATCGTCATTTACATTTGTGGCATCGGCTGAGGCTCCTGTTTTGCTTGGTGCAACGCCGATTTTTGTTGATTCAAAACCGGATACCTACAACATGGATCCCGAAGATTTGAAACGTGCCATTGCCGAAGTCAAAGCCCAAGGTAAGTTGAACTTGAAAGCCGTTATCCCCGTTGATATTTTCGGTTCGCCTTGCGAATATGACGAGATTATCAAAATCGCTCATGACAACGGTATGAAAGTTTTGGCAGACTGCTGCCAGTCTTTCGGCTCGGTTTATAAAGGCAAAAATGCCGGCTCCGTGGCTGATATGACGGCAACATCATTTTATCCGACCAAACCTTTGGCCGCATACGGTGACGGCGGTGCCGTGTTTACAAACAATGAAAATGAAAATGCGCTCGTTCAATCTTGTCGCGTGCACGGTATGAGCCCCGAAGACCACTATGACAACGTGCGTTTGGGTATGACGGGCCGTATGAATTCTTTCCAAGCAGCCGTGTTGATGCAAAAATTGACCGTGTTTGAAAAAGAATTGAAGTCGCGCTATGAAATTGCATCACGCTATGACAATGAACTCAGTTCTTATTTTGGTAAACAACGTGTGTTAAGTGATGCCAAATCGGCTTATGCACTTTATACCATCAACTGTGAACATCGTGATGAATTGATGACTTATTTGAAAGAAAACAACATTGGTTGTGGCGCATATTATCCGCGTCCGGTCAATACACAAACGGCTTATAAAAAGTGGAATACACGCAAATTGCCGGTTTGCGAAAAACTTTCAAAGACGGTGTTGAGCATTCCGATGCATCCGTATTTGACATCTGAA
>JAGCTK010000037.1 GCA_017963715.1 Alphaproteobacteria bacterium
GGCATCAATGCCCATTTCTTCAAACAGTTCACGCTTGGCGGCGGTGATATAATCTTCACCGGCATCCACATGTCCGGCGGCCGAATAACTCCATAATCCGCCCCATCTTTTATGTGCCGCAATTTTTTGTAAAATGACGTTGCCGCGTGAGTTAAAAAGAAAGACTGCGGCAATCATCGGATAGCGATTTTTTTTGAAAGGTGTGCCGCGAAGATGTGTTGAGATGATGTTGTCATTTTTATCGGCCACGGCAATCAAAGGCTTTTTTGCTGCAATCAAGGCATAAGGTGTGGCATTTTGAGCATTTAAGGTTTCAATATCAACCCAAACGGCTCCGCCGCTGTCGCGCCCGTCAGGTGTGGTGAGCAAACAACCGTCCACTGTTGTATCATATAAGACGGCATCGTGTTGTAATGTGCCGGTTTCACCGCTTGCGGCCGTAAAATCTGAAAAAATGACACGGTAAAATCGCTTATTTTCGGCCGTGATGACATCAAGGCCCGTTTCTTCTTTGACTTCACGCGTTAAGGTTTGAGAGTATGTTTCATCTTTTTCTTGGCTGCCGCCCGGCAAATCATATAACCCCGTGTAAGGGCCGCGTGCTTTTTGAATGAGCAAAATTTGATTGTCTTTGATAATGGAAGCATAAATACCAAAATGAGTCTTTGTGATGTGCTTGTCACGTATCAGAGTGTGCTGAAACCATTTTTCTTGAAATGCGACTTCGGCTTCGATATCTTCATCTCTTAAATCAAGTGATTCGGGGACAACGATTAATTTATCATCATCATCGTTGAGGCGGTGTATGACACCGATACAGCGCCCGATATATTCTTCTAAAGGCTTATCAATGCCTAAAACATAGGCATCCAATTCTTCGCCGTCGCCCGATTGCGTATAAGGCAAAAATCCGTAATTGACGGGATATTCAAAGCCGAATTTTGGGTGTTTTGTGCCTTTCGGGCGATCCATTTTGACATAAACCGTTTCGCCGATATAACGTGTGGTGGGGGCATGATAAAAGATGACCGGATAGTTGTCCGTATCATCCCACGGCTCAAATTGGCCTGAAAAAGAGTCAAAAGTTTTTTCATCAATTATCAAGGCCGTCTTGTCGTTTTGCGTACGTTCTGAAACTCTGCGTTTGGCCGTTTGCAAATCACAATTGACGACGTGAAAGACGACATGATCGGTTAAAGTTTTGGCCCACTGATAATAATCGTTGCGCTTTTGGTGTGTCCAAAGGCCGTAATCCATGATGACATCGCGATTTTGCCCGATGCATTCTTTAGCCGCGGTTTTGATAAAATCATCGACAATTTTGTATTTTGTATTAAAATCATCGGGATTGCGTCCGTATTTTTCGACCATGATTTGATCATGTGTGAAACGGACGGCCGAAAGCCGTTTTTCAAGTTCTTTGGCGATGGTTGTTTTGCCAAACCCGATAAATCCGACCATCAAATGTATGGTTGCCATGAAACTTACTCCGATTGTTGTTGACAAATGAACGCACGATGTGCGGCTTTTAAGGCTTTAATAAAACTGTTATCAGGTTTAAGAGGTTCCATCTTAAAGCCCTTTCCAATTTTTGCAAACAGGGCTTTGACGTAAAGCGTTTTTGAGCCAATTATCCAAGCGGTTGTCGCATTGATTGATCCAATCATATTCGGAATGCTCGGAATTGAGTGTAATCTGAACAGTGTTTGATAAAACAATTTGATAATTAAATTGAAGTTCACGTTTGTTGTTGCTGGGGCCGGATAATTCTTCGGACACACCTACAAGTTGTATATCGGCATCAGACACATCAATACCGATTTCTTCTTTGAGTTCTCTGGCAAGGGCTTGCTCAAGCGTTTCACCTTGTTCGACGCCGCCGCCGGGAAAATCCCAGACATTCGGTAAAAAACTGTCTAAAGCAGACCTTTTGACGATGAGTAATTTGCCCTCATGTATCACTAAAGCGCACACACATAATCTGATTTTTTCATCCATTTTAAAAAACCTTCAAAGTATTAAACGCAGTATATAATGGTTTGTTTAATTTTGCAATATGCATTTGCGGCGAGATTTAAGTTTGAGACGTCGTAAGAGCCGGAATAGGTAATTTTTGATATTAAGGCTTGCTTTTTATAAAGAATCGGTATAGAAGTTTGTCACGAGAAAAGTTAAACATAAGGGTTTTATCATGATTGTTGCAGAAAAACTGTATGTTGATGCGTTGCAAGAGATTTTAAAAACGAAGCCACATATTGATGCGAAAGGTCTGATGGCGGCATCTGCCCGGTATTTTTATGATAAATTGGTTAAAAAAGATGATCAGGCGCTGATGACGCTATCTTTTGAAAAAGATTTGTCTCAGGAAAAATTGGATGCTTTTCTGAAAGATTTTGATATTGAATGCGTGGGAAATGATAAAGCGCTTTTGTTGTCATACGTTATGAAAGCACACCCGGATTTGACGTTTGATGCTTATAACGGTCCGCGTTTGTCAGGTTTGTTGACGTTTTACAGGTTTGCAAACTTAAAATTGGTTGCGCAATACACACAAATAGGCAAAGAACTGAATGCCGCC
>JAGCTK010000038.1 GCA_017963715.1 Alphaproteobacteria bacterium
GCCCGCCACATACGAAACAGGGCGTGGTATATTGGGCACCAAGGCGCGCGCCAAGCTTGATGTCGAAGCCGTTTTTGACAACATCAAAACCGCATTTGGCGCGCACGATATGTCGCTTATTGGTGAAGAAATCGAAGAAGTTATCATACCGATGGCCGTCGGTTCCGTCATTTTTTACATCATCACGTTTATCTTAAGTTATGTATTTGTCAAGCGCCTTTTGAAGCGCATCCGCCTTGGCAAAAGCGTCCAATCTTCATAAACCTTATTTTATGATTGTTTTTTGGTGTAATATATTGTAGAAGTAGGTATGTTTAACTAAAAAAGGCAGAATAAATTGCCCAAATTGATTGGCATTTTGCTTGGTCTGATGTGGCTCTTTGTCATGCCCGCGCACGCGCAGGTCAGAGTTGCCGTTGTTGTGCCGCAGTCAGGCTCATACAAAATTTTCGGGGATGAACTCTCATTCGGCGCCCAAACGGCTGTGGACGAAATCAACGCAGGTGGCGGTCTGCTCAAGCAACAACTTGTTTTAACCGTCATTGATGATGCCTGTAGCGAAAATTTGGCCATCAGCACGGCACAAATGCTTTGCCTCAAAAAAGAAACCAAGCCTGCCCTCGTCATCGGGCCTTATTGTTCCGACGGCTTGAACGAGATTGCGTCAATCTATGCGCAAAATCGAATTTTTCAGATTGTGCCGGCTTTTTTAAGCAAACAGCAATCCCTCAAAAATCATTCCGGCCTCATCAAACTGTTCGGCAATTTGGAAAATGCCGCGCGTGATGTGTTTAACTTTTACAACACCCACTTTGCCGGGCAAAAAGCGGCCCTTTTGATATTTGATGATGACAACGGCTTTGAAAAAAGCATTTTACAATCTTTCAAAACACGCGGTAAATCTTCCATGATTAAACCTTATGAGGTCAATCAATTTCAATCGATTGATGCTTTGCTTGAGGCCATGTCAACAGACGACATAAAAATCGTGTTGAGTTTTGCCAAACCGTTTGAAACGGCTCAAGTCATCGCGCATTTTCATAGCATCAACGACCAAGCCGTTTTTATCACCAGTCGTTACATCACAAACGCCGATTTTTTCCTTTCAACCGACGATTATCTCGACCATATATACTTTATGGCACTGCCCGAATTTGAAAACACGCCCGAGATGGCTAAAAACATTGTTGAACTTCGCCTGCAGGGTATTGAATTTCACGGTCTCAATATCTACGGATATACGGCCGTCAAGATGTGGGCCGAAATGGTGCAAAAAAACAAAACCTACGATTATGCCAAATTAAGCGCTAACATCAAAAAGAACGGCCTCAAAACCTCATGGGGCGAAACATTTTTTGACAACGGCAACATCAAAACACCCATCAAATACGTGTTTTATCAATACCAAGACGGCGATTTTGTCGCAAAATAACTTTATTGGATTAAAAGTTTGTAGATTTCTTCTTTTGTCGCGGCTTTGCGCAATTTATTGCACAAAGGTTTGCTGCGCATCACTTTCGAGAGGACAGACAAGGCTTCCAAATGGTCTGCGCCGCTGTTTTCGGGCGAAACAAGCATAAAGAACAAATCCGTTTGCTGGCCATCCGTTGCGCCAAAGTCAATCGGCGTTGCCAATTTGGCAAAATAGGCTTTGACTCTTTTGGCCGATTGCAATCTGGCATGTGGCAAAGCGCAACCGCCGCCAAACCCCGTTGAACCCAAAGTTTCACGCTCCATCATTGCATCTTCCACTGCATGAGCATCCAAATTTTCGTGCCGCGCCAATCTGGCTGACATTTCGGCAATCAACTGCCGTTTTGTATCGGCTTTAACAGCCATTAAAATTGTATTTGTTGATAAAATATCAGAAACTTTCATTATCAAAAAATGCCTTTATATTTATCTTTTGTGTCGGATTATACTTGTTTTCGAGGTGATGGCAACAATATTTTTAACCTTATCCGTTCACTTTTCGTCACATAATTTGACACATTTGTTTGAGACATTTTTTTAAGCCGAAACACAAAATTTTGCTTGCGTTTTATTGATTTTAACGATATTGAAAGATTGATATGTCTGCGTAGCTCAGTTGGATAGAGCACAAGCCTCCTAAGCTTGGGGTCGTGGGTTCAACTCCCGCCGCAGACGCCATTTCGGCTTTAAGCGGATGTTTGGCTTCATAAAAGGAAACTCATATGCAAATTTACCAAGTCGGCGGCGCTGTCAGAGACAAACTTTTGGGCATTAAGGCTCACGACACAGATTATGTTGTTGTCGGCGCCACGGAAGGCGAGATGAAAGCCTTGGGTTTTAAGCCGGTCGGCAAGTATTTTCCGGTTTTTTTGCACCCTGTGACCAAAGAAGAATATGCGCTTGCCCGGCTTGAGACCAAAACGGGCGACAAGCACACCGACTTTGAATTTGTTTTTTCGCCCGACATCACATTGCGCCAAGATTTAGAACGTCGTGACCTCACTTGCAACGCCATTGCTTATGATGAAGAATCTCAAACCTATATTGACTATTTCGGCGGCATACAAGACATCAAAGAAAGGCTGCTTCGCCACATCAACGCCGCGCATTTTGTGGAAGATCCGCTTCGTGTTTTAAGGGTTTGCCGCTTGAGCGCCCAACTTGATTTTGAAATTTTCCCCGAAACGCTTCAATTGTGTAAAAAAATGGTCTCATCGGGCGCTTTAGAGCATTTAAGCATTGAGCGCATTTTGGAAGAATTGGTCAAAGCCCTCAAAACGCGCCACCCCTCCAAGTTTTTTGCCGCGATGCACGATATCGGCGCCCTCACGCACATTATGCCCGAACTGGAGGCGCTATATACCGTTCCCGAGCCGGCAGAAAAGCAAACATCCTTTGAGCGCACCATGCAATCGCTTGATCAATGCCAAAGCCAATCGCTCTTGGTCAAATATGCCGTGTTGACGCATCATTTCGGCAAGGCCTTGACGCCTCAAAATTGCCTTCCTTATCACAACGGGCACGAAAACCGCGCCGGCACACCGATTGCGGCCTTATCACACCGTTTGAACGTGCCGAAGCAATATTTGTTTTTTGCCAAAGCGGCCGCCAAATACCACACGCTTTTTCCACGTATTTTTAAGTTGCGCGCGCGCACTTTGTATTGCCTGATTAAAAACTTAACCAAGTCGCACACCTCGTATATCAACGAATATATTGAACTTTGCCGTGCCGATTTTGAAAGCATCCCGCATCAAAACCTTCAAAAAAGCCGCCGCGCATTTGAAGAGCGTGCCTCGCGCCTAAAATTTGCTTTTGATACCCTACAATCTGCCAAGGCGTCTGATATGCCTGGCTTTGAGCATCTTCCAAAAGATGCAAAGTTTGCAAAAATTTTTGAAGCCTATCAAATTTCTATCTTGACCGACGCACTTCAACACGCCCCGAAACAACCCACAAAAAAAGGCCTGTCTGTTGCTGGGCGGCCTACCCCACTTTGAAAAAACCAAATTTCAAAGAATTGAATTTTGTTGCAAGATGCTAAAAATTAAGCAGCTAAAGCAACAGGTGCAAAATTATCATTTGCGTTTATTAAATTTGAACCGATAACGGTGGTATCTCACCGAACACAGCAACCATCTTTACCATACACTGTCTAACCTGTTTCACCCCCTTTAATTAAATTGGTGGAGGTGCCGGGTACTGCCCCCGGGTCCAACATATCTATTTCACGGCGCCTCTGGTGTCGCAGTCGGTATTGCCCGACAGTTATGATATTAATCCTTTTTTACCAAAAAATCAATACATAACTTCGGGCAATAGATTGGGTAAAACAACCTCAGCTGCAAGAGCTGCCACCGTAATAACGACATACCGAGTATGACGACACACACTGATACAAGTACACACCGCCGGTATATCCGTAGTAACATCTGCACGGCAACTCGCTTGGGCAAGTCGTACCTACGGTATATGTTCTTGTGACGCATCGACCGTGTGTGTCTCTCAGTCTTCCTTGCATTGAATAAGTGGTAATAAGTGTACCATCCAAAATTTCCATATTCCGACAGCTTGATCCGGCGTATTCCCGAGACACCACCTCGCCAGTAGTCAAATAATAACAGTAATTGTATGTACCGGATTCGGTTGTTACCGTAGAAAGTTGCGGTGCAATTATGTCAAGGCAAGTACCATTTGATGAACACTGGTTGGCCGGACATGGATCGCATGTGCCAGCGGTATAATTCCGCCCATAGCCGTCATTACAATTCCACTCATAGAAGCTGACATCACTACAGTTGCCATTGCTGCCTGTATGTGTCTCCTCACATAGAGCACCATTGTCTGTAATCAAGAAACCGTTCGCCGGCGCGCTTGATAAATAGCCGTACGTTGAAGTACACACGCCCACATTATACGTCTTCTTACAGGCTCGGCCCAAAAATCCACTATCAATCGCGCACCGCTCACTATTTGTCGGAACACACAAATCATCGTTATTGCCTAAACTACCGTCATCACCCGGCTGACGACAATAGTTATCCGCACACACAAATGATTTATACGCCGTTCTGACATCACTGCACTCACCATTAGGCAATTGACCACGGCTTGTGCATTGGTTTTGCATCACATAGCCGGTTCCTTTGTCCGTAACTTGGCAGTCAGCATCAATTTGCGTCAAGCACCCGCCACTGACACCGCAGTAACCTGACTGGCAATTCCATTTCTGGCATGTCTCATTACGGGTGTGACTACCGCTTCCATAAACAGCATCTGCACTTTGCGCGGCAAGGTTAGGTGAAATGGTATAATAGCCGGCATCCAAAATAGTTTGCATTTGAGCATTTGTAATACCGCTACGGCAATCACGTCCGACACAGTTGGCATACTGCGAGCTCTTCTTTGTAAAGTAATACCCGTTCGGATGCTCGATATTACATGTTTCAGGCGAATATGCACTCCATGAACCGCCGGATGGGTAGTTTCTCCACTTATACACACAACGGATGCACGGTTTGTCGCCGCTGTAATACCCGTATGTATTAAAGTAACTCGTATCTTCCACCCACCAATTGTTGTCTCCGCACGGCTGGGAATCCGAATATTTTGCAATACATTTAACACCGCCGTTATAACTCGCGCACGCCGGACATTGTTTGGCAACACATGTCAAGCATGGCCTATCATCGTAATAGTCAGAATATGTTGGCTCGGTATATGCATTAATAGTGCCGTAACCGCTGACGTTTCTCGTGGCGATACCAAGTTCCCAACGTTTAGCACCTTGTGTGCCGCAATTGGCAACTGTTTGTGATGGAGAGGAGCCGCTCGGACATGACAATGCCTCACATCGATAAATATATCCCCAATTGCCGTTACTATCATAACTGCCTTTTTTCCAAGCGGCAGGACCTGATTTTCCGCACATAGCCAATCCCGCATGATCGTCAGAATAATCATACATGAAACCGCGACTCAAGCCACTGTAATATGTCCTACCATTCGAGACCCAGCTGCTGCCGCCTCTTGCAGTTATACACCAGCTACACGGATCGTCTCCTCTGTACCCCGAAATAATTGAATCACCTGATGTATCATACCACGACACGGCCTCCGCGACAGAATATTGATCATGACGGCAATCTTTTCCTATTTTATGGTATGCTGTTTCACAAGCACTCTTTGCCACACACGGATAGCAGGTTTCAGAGCCTGATTTGCCATTTGCCGTACCGTTCGTATTGATATTCCATCCGGACTTATCGCCACCCATACCGATAATACCGCATTTTGACTTGTCGCTTTCGGTACCATAACCTTGGGCACATTTCTTCGGTGTACATGTACCGCATTGGTCGTCACCGGAATAGTTGTTGGTATAACTCAATTCCCAAGCACCGCTGCCGCAAGACGACACAGAAGCGTATTGTCCTTCCGGACATGCCTTTTTGTTACAAGCCACAAACGTCGTATCACCGACAGAGCATTGATCGGTTTCATCAACTGTCCATCCCTTGCTCTGGCTGATACCGCATGAAGTCACCATACCTTGACCTAAAGGATTCGGCGTTGGCACATAATGTTTGCTGTCCGTTTCGGTACAAGTACCTACCGGCAGACACATATAGCAAACATTAGCACCGGAGTAAGCGATTTGATCCGTCAGTGTTCCGTTCACAATCTTCTTGGCCTTAAGCCAGCTGAGCGTTTTCCATCCGCTGGCGCCGGTCGTACCGCAACCTGCCGCCGATGTCGCCGACTTGGTCGTTTCTGTTGTCGGACACGGATCCGCTTCACACTTATAGCATGGCGTTGTGCCGTAAGAATATGTTGTATGAGCCTCGCCTAAATGCCATCCCTCATTGGTATTATTGGCATTTTGACGGCAACCCTCAACAGAGGTTGCATAGCCTGTCGGACAGGCTCTCGGCGTACATGTGCCGCATTTATCATTGCCGGAGTAGGCATAAATCGAATCACTTGGAATGTCACCGTTCCATCCTGTCTTCGAAATAATATTATAGGCAAGGGCGCTGCTCGGCAACTGGGTCGGCGTGTGTACCCATGCATTTGCAGGTGCAATGCCGTTGTAGCCGTTGCCGCATCCTTTGATGCCGGCCTTAATACCCGTTTGGCCGTTGATGCTGGTCGGGCAATCACGTTTTGTCGTAATATAGCATAGGCTTAAGCCATAGGAGTCGACATACTCATAATACTTCGGATTAGACGAAGATGTGTTATAGTTCTCATACCCCGGCGTATAAACAC
>JAGCTK010000039.1 GCA_017963715.1 Alphaproteobacteria bacterium
GATCAACATTCCAGCGCAAAGGCCATCGTCCATTGAAAAACGGCCTTCCGTTCCGGCACAGACGATAACCACATCGCAGCGGCCATGGTGCGATTGCCCAACAGGGTCGGGTGTAGGGCTGACGCATTTCGGCAACCGTCCCAAAAATTGAAATCACCCACAACGGATACGCGTCGGGCATTGGGCGCCCAAACGGCAAACGCCACACCGCTGATGCCGTCCATCTCGATGATGTGCGCGCCGAGTTTTTGATAAATTTGGTGGTGATTGCCTTCCGAAAACAAATATTCATCAATATCGCCCAATGTTGAACCGAAGCGATAGACATCTTCGGCCTCATAGGTTTGGCCGATATCGTTTTCAATCAAAAAGTGATAAGCCAAACTCTCAACCTTGCCGAATTCGATTTGATAAAAACCTCTGTCATCGAGTTTGGTCATCTGCCCCAAATTTTGGCCCTCTTTTGAAATCACGGACACTTTGGCGGCGTGCGGCAAAAAAGCACGAATAAAAATGTTTTTAGAACCCTTGTCTTTATGCGGGCCCAAAACGGCAAACACATTGTCGTGATTACCCTCGATGATGGCATTCATTTCGTCTTGAGAGAGCAGATTCTTCATACTTATCATATCCTTTATGCAAAAAAATAATGCTTTGTCTTTGTTTTATCTATATAGAATTTCACTTTTTTTTGCAAGTCTTTTACATCACTTTTCCATCTGACTTTTAAACTTTAAAAAACACTGGACATCATCAAAAATTTACGCTACAATGCCACTTGGATGGGTGAGAAAGCCTCTCTGAGGTCAGAAAACCTCCTGATATACAAAAAAGCCTGAAAGTCTGTCACGACTGGAAGGTGATAAAATAAACCTATACGGTCGAATATATCGCACTGTTTGTATATCAATAGTTTTGTGCTTCCAGTCGCTTTCTATCCGGAAGTGACTTTTTTTTATTGGTAAGGAGTAAGATTTATGAAAAAATCAGTTTTTATTTTGAGTTTAACGGCTCTCGCAGTGTGTTCGGCAAATTCTCTTGCGGAAACAATCAACTACTATGATGAAAACGGCCATCTCATAAAAGAAGTGGGGGAAGATTCAATTGTTGTCTATGAACGTGACGCAAAAGGAAAAGTCCTTAACACAAAAACTTATGCAGATGAGAATGCTTTGTTACAAAACAATCCGACAACAACCAGAGTTCGTAACTATCGCGAAGATGGACAATATGATACCTTGATAGACTATGCCGGAAATTATGTCGCCGCCGACAATCCGACGCCGATAACAACTTATCAATATGTGTATGATGAAAATGGCCGTCAGATAGGCCAAATACGATATAATGAAAACGGCGACGTCACACGTTATTTTGCCTACGAAAGAAATGATGCGGGCCAACTTACCAGTCAGACAACCTATAAAAATCTTGAAAAATTTGAAGAAAGTTCTCCGAGTTCAGTTATCTACTTCACCTATAATGAGCATGGTGATAGAGCATCGCAAACAACTTTCAAGGCAAGTGATTGGACAACACCGAGTAGTTCAGAGGTTTATACTTACCAATACGACAGGTATGGACATATTGAAAAACAGTATACAAACGGTGAGTTGACAACGTCAAGGGTTTATGATCCGGCTTATACCAATAAATTATGGCTTGCCAATCGAAAACTAATCTACACGGTTGAAGAAGCACGGCAAGCCGTTGATGCAGCCGGCACCGAAACGGTCAATTTCAGAATCAGATATAAATAGTTCGGTTTTTATTTACCGATACAAAGCGATGAAAAGATTTTATCCAAAATTTCATCCACTTCGACGCGGCCGGTGATTTTGCCGAGTGCGCGCGCAGCCAAGCGAATATCTTCCGCACCGAGTTCAATCGGCTTTTTAAAATCAAAAGCCTCAAGATTTTGCAGACATTCTTTGA
>JAGCTK010000040.1 GCA_017963715.1 Alphaproteobacteria bacterium
GAAAAAAATATGAAAAAAATGATTGATATTGATTTCGGATCATCACGTTATGATGAACTGGTTGAACTGAGATATAAAATTTTGCTTGAGCCTTTAGGTCTGAAATTTTTGGATTCGTTTCGCGACAAAGAAATGTCTTACTTACACATCGGATGTGTCGAAAGTTTGGATGATAAACTTGTCGGCGGGCTGATTTTGGCGCCGGTTAATGATAAAGAAATTCGTTTGATGCAGGTTGCCGTAGATACCGTTCACCAAGGTGAAGGTGTCGGCAGGGCTTTGGTCGAATATGCCATTCAAAGAGCTAAAAAAGCAGGATACACAAAAATTGTTATGCATGCCATGCTCTCTGTCGTGGCTTTTTATGAAAAATTGGGCTTTAAACAGGAAGGTCAGCCGTTTGAAGAACAATCAATCACTTTTGTAAAAATGGTCAAAAAGGTTTAACGACATGCCAAATGATGATGAAATTTTTAATACATACGCCATCAAACGCATCCGAGAAGATGAATCGCTTGGGATAAATTTGTATTTAGATGATGTCGACAGTCATTTGGCTCGGTCGGCTTCTTTAGATTATTTATCGCATATCACAGGTGTTGAATTGCGTTCAGTGTCGCCGAAATGGATGACGGAAGAAAGCACGTCTTTAAGAGGACAAGATTATTATCGAGATGAAACAGATCGCAATTTGGTCATAGATGTTCGCGATGTTGTTGATGTACGTGCTAAAAATATCGAAAATATCGTCCAAAAATTATCACCAGATCTGGCACAAAAAATTTTAGCATTTGAAGAAGCTACAAAATACTTAAAAACACCGGCCTTAAGTTCTGCAGACGAAATCAAAAAAGGTTTTAATAAGGCGGTTTTGATGTTGCCCAAAAATGTAAAAGATAAAATCGAAGACAAAGTTTTAAGCCCGATTTCCGATCCTGTCAAAAAATCATATGAGGTTAGAAACAAAGCAAAAAGAAAACGTTTTTATGAGTTATTAAAACAAGTTTATCAACCGCATGATTTAAATGAACAACAAAAACTCTGGGAAGATTTGTTGGAAGTTGTCGGAGCACATGATCCGAATGATATCGGCGCTTATGTCAACGGTGGACAAGGGCGTATCAATGCCGAATTAAGACGTGATGTTGCCGTTCAAATCAAAAAATTAAATACTGAAAATCGGCGCTTTGAAGAAGCACAATGGTGGCAACAAGAAATCAACGCTTACAGCAAAACCATTGACCGATATCTTAAATATTCAAGACATTCAGATATGCCCTATGCACGTCCTTTCGGTCCGAACGGTGCGTTTGAAAAAGGCGGTCTTTACGGACCGGATAGTCGTTTTGCCGGTGTTGAACCGCAAAATGAGTCTGTCTTAAAAACCAAGTCCGCTGAGCCGATCGCAAAAGAATCCGTAACACCTAAAAAAGAAGAATATATTCAGACCCAACTCTTTAGTGATAAAGATTTTGAATACTAAAAATTTATCTTTATACGGATTTAAAACCCAAGATAAATCATATTTTTTTATATCAGCCTTATTGAATTAAAGCCGACAGCGATTATCTAAAACGCAAACTTTAATTTTACCTGATGAAAGGTATGATATGGCAAAAATTCGTCCGTTGGTGATAATATTCGGTTTTGTATTTGCTTTTTTGGCAGGGTGTTTAGCGGTCTGGTCGGTATCAAAACACATGTCCGTAAATGCACCCCAAAGCACACCTCAAATCAAAGGTTATCATGCACAAAAATTAACACCTCAAAACACGGATATCACAACAAAATACATCGGATATGTGATGCCTGTTCATGACGTGGATGTCAAGCCGTATATTTCAGGCTTTATTGAAAAAATCTATGTCAAAGGCGGTGAAACGGTGCGCCAAGGTGATGTTTTGCTTGTGCTCAAGCAAGACGAATATTTGGCATCTCTTAAAGCGGCGGAGGCAGATATCTTAAAAGCAAGTGCCAACTTACAAAATACCCTAACCTATTTTGAACGCATCAAAAAAGCCGGCAATGCCGTTTCTGCTTCCGAATTGGAAGATGCCAAAGCCGCCTATCTTTCAGCCGTTGCCGATTTAGAACAAGCCAAAGCAAGTTATAAACTTGCAAAAGTCAATTATGATTATACGTTTATGACAGCCTCGATAGACGGTGTGGTGGGTGATGTCAATTTGACACGCGGCAATTATGTGTCGCCTTCGACACCATCGCTTTTACATATTGTTCAAAACACACCGATGCGGGTTGTTTTTTCCATCTCGGACAAACAATATTTAGAGGAATTGGCAAAAACACGTCCTTTTGAAAATGAAAAGATATTTTTAAGACTGCCGAACGGCGATATTTATCAAAAAGAGGGTGTTTTCAAATACACCGACAACAGCCTTGATAAAAGCACGACATCAATGCCGGTTTATGCCGATTTTGACAACATTGGCAAAACCCTAACGCCCAACACATATGTAACGGTTTTGGTTGTACAAACACTCAAAAACGTGGTGGAAGTCAAAAAAAATCTGGTGACGATGGAAGAAGCCGGAAATTTTGTGTATCTGATAAGGGATGGTCATCTCATCAAAGCGCCCGTCAAGATTATGGCCACGCAAAATGATATGTTTGCCTTACAAAATACGTTTGAAAAACAAGATTTAATTGTGACGGATGATGTGCGCACCGAAGACATCGGACAACCGGCCGAGGTCATCACAAACGCTCGAAAGGCTTAGAGATGTTTTCAAAGATTTTTATCGATCGTGTACGATTCGCCGCGGTTATTTCAATAGTGATGGTGCTGCTCGGCTTTTTGGCACTTGTTGTTTTGCCGATTTCGCAATACCCGCAAATCACACCGCCTCAAATTGTGGTTAAAACAACTTATCCGGGTGCCAATGCCAAAGTGTTGGTCGATACGGTGGCCGCACCGATTGAAAATCAAGTCAACGGGGTTGAAAATATGCTTTATATGGAATCAACCTCGGATGACAGCGGAAACTACAATTTAACCGTGACATTCGAAGTCGGCGCCTCACCCGATATATCGCAGGTTAAAGTTCAAAACAGGCTTGAGCAGGTCAATTCCGAATTGCCGGCAATTGTGACAGAGCAAGGTATTGATGTCACGACTCGCAATCCGAATATTTTGGGCTTTTTAGCACTTCGTTCGCCCGATAATTCATATTCATCACTCTATTTAAGCAATTATGCCTATGAGAATATCAAAAATCCTCTGGCGCGCGTCAAAGGCATCGGCGAGGTGACGGTATTCGGGCCGCAGTATGCAATGCGTATTTGGCTCAATCCGCAAAAATTAACGGCGCTCGGCCTTAACTCGACGGACATAATAAACAAAGTCAAAACACAAAACGTGCAAGCGTCCGTCGGCAGTATCGCTGCGGCTCCGGGGTCAAAAAACAATCTGATGACATTATCACTGACAGCCAAAGGTTTGCTTGAAAGTGTCGAAGATTTTGAACAAATTGTGGTTGCCACCGATCAAAACGGGGGTATTGTGCGCTTAAAAGATGTGGCGGATATTGAACTCGGGGCGGATACATACGGCTTAAAATCAAGTTTTAAAAATGCGCCGGCTGCCATTATTGCCCTCAATCAAACACCCAATTCAAACGCGCTTGATGTGATGAAACGTATTAAGCGCGAGGTCAAAGAGTTATCCAAAAGTTTTCCGCCCGATATGGTCTTAGATGTGGCCTACGATTCGACGGCTTATGTTTCGGCATCGATTGCGGGTATTATTGAAACACTTGTGATAACGTTTTTATTGGTCGCGCTTGTGACATATATCTTTTTGCAAAAACTCAAAACAACTCTGATACCGCTGATTACAATTCCGGTCTCGTTGATGGCAACTTTTATCATTGTGTATCTTTTGGGCTTTGACATCAATATATTAACATTGTTTGCCTTTATTTTGGCGATTGGTTTGGTGGTGGATGATGCCATCATCGTGGTCGAGCGTGTCGAATATTTGATACAAAACGAAAATTTGGGCGCCTATGATGCCTGCGTCAAAGCCATGAGCCAAATTTCAAGTGCGATTGTGGCAACCACATTTGTGCTGTTATCGATTTTTATTCCGGTCGGATTGATGGTGGGTATTACGGGTAAAATATATCAGCAATTTGCGGTGGCGATTGCAACGGCCGTCGTTTTTTCAGCCATCAACGCCTTAACGTTAAGTCCGGCACTTTGCGCCGTGTTCTTAAAAAAAGCCGAGACAAAAGAAAATCGCTTTTTTGAGGTATTTAATAAAATACTCAAAAAAAGCGAAGACTTATATCTTAAAAGTGTGACATTTTTTTCAGCCAAATTATGGGCAACAATTGTGGCTGTTGTTGCGGCTTTACTCCTGATTTTGATTTATTTTAAGACAACGCCGACATCCTTTTTGCCCGAAGAAGATCAAGGTATTATTTTTGCCAATATTCAACTTAAAGATACGGCAACGCTTAATCAAACCGAAGATGTTTTAAAAACATTGGGCCAAGGCGTTTTGGAAGAAAACGGTGTGGATTATGTGGTCGGTGTTGCAGGATACAGTCTGCTCGGCGGTCAAGGTGAAAATGTGGCCTTGTCGGTTATCGGGCTTAAAAATTGGGATGAAAGGAAAACCAAAAATCTCTCCGTTGAAGCACTGACGCATCAATTTATCAATCAATTTTCGCATATCAAAAATGCGGATATCAATTTTTTTGCTCCGCCGGCCATTCCGGGTATCGGCCAAGCCGGCGGTTTGTCGTTTGAGGTGTTGTCTTTAGATGGCGGTGCTTCCCCTCAAGTGTTATTTGAAAACTTAAAAAACTTGCTTGAAAAACTCAATCAAACACCCGAAATTTCGTATGCTTTCAGCACGTTCAGGTCTGACACGCCGCATATTTTTTTGGATATTGACCGCGATAAATTAGAATCGTTTAACATACCGGTTGCCAATCTTTTTGAAACACTGCAAAACAATTTAGGTTCAAGATATATCAACAACATCAGCATCAACGGGCAAGTTAACAAAGTGATTTTAGAGGCTGATTTTGACTACCGTCAAAGCATTGAAGATGTTGAAAACCTTTATGTTACATCTTTAAGCGGCGGCCAAATCAAGGTCAAAAGTTTTGCATCGGTTCGAACAACCGTCAGCCCGAAAATTATATCGCGATACAATCTTTATAATGCGGCGGCGGTCACGGCACAAAGTGCACCGAATGTTTCAAGCGGCACGGCGATTGATAAAATCCTTGAGGTGGCGGAAAAAATTTTGCCCAAAACTTTTTCGATTGCATGGACGGGCTTATCGCTCCAAGAGGTTGAGGCGCGCGGTTTGGCCGGCATTTTAATTGCGATGGCACTTGTGTTTTGCTATTTGTTTTTAGTGGCCTTATACGAGAGTTGGATGCTTTCGTTTGCGGTGATGTTTTCAACCGTTTTTGCCGTGTTGGGGGCATTTATCGGGCTTCATATCATGGGCGAAAGTTTGAGTATTTATGCACAACTCGGCCTGATTATGTTGATAGGACTTGCGGCCAAAAATGCCATTTTGATTGTTGAATTTACAAACAATTATCGCAAGGCCGGATTGTCGATTTTAGAAGCGGCACAAAAAGGCGCGGCCGAGCGATTTCGCGCGGTTTTGATGACGGCTCTCACCTTTATTTTAGGTATTTTCCCCATGCTGATTGTCAAGGGTGCGGGTGCAGCCTCTCAAAAAGCAATCGGCACATCGGTCTTTTTCGGGATGTTGGCAGCCACATTTGTCGGCATCATTTTTATACCGGCTTTGTTTGCGCTTTTTGAAACACTAAAAGAAAAAACTTATTTTAAAAAGGACAAAACAAAAAATGCGTAAATGGATGCTTGGTATATGGACGGTGTACTCGCTTACTGGTTGCACGGTCGGGACGGATTATCAAAAAACCGACGTTTTTTCGGACTTAAAAATTGCCCAAAATCTTCATTTAACAGGTGAAAATCATCAGGTTTTACGCGATTGGTACAAAAGTTTTGATGACAATCGGCTCAATACCTTGGTCACACAAGCCTTAAATCAAAATGCTGATATATTAAGCGCGCTTGAAAAGTTGCGTCAGGCACGGACAATCTCTAAAATTTCAAAAGTTCAATATCTTCCGACCTTCGACGTCAAAGGCGGGTATGATTATATGAAAGCCTCCAAAAACATTATCAGCGCGGATACAGACAATTTTTTGATCGGATTTGATGCCGATTGGGAAATTGATATTTGGGGCAAAGGCCGCCGAACAAACGAGCAAAAGCGCGCCGAGTTTCAAAGTGCCCGTTATAGTCTCCAAAACATCAAAAACGCCATCGCAGCAGAGGTTGCAAGCACATATTTTACACTTAAGACACTCGAAGAACAAAAGCGTATTGCACAAAAAAATCTGACATTACAAGGCGATATTTTAGAAACAATAAGGCAAAAGTATCAATCGGGCTTGCTTGCTGAAAGTTCATATCATCAAGCCTCATATTTGTATGAAAAAACAAAAGCGCTGATTCCGTCGTTTGACGAACAAATTGCGATTCAAAAAAATGCGGTGGCGGTTTTAATCGGAGACTTACCAAATGTGGATGAAAATGAGTTTTCAGACAAGACAAACCCAATCAATAAAGCTTATCATTATGACACAACAAAACTGTTTTCTTTGCCGATTAATATTATTCGTACCCGTCCTGATGTGCGCGCGGCCGAAGAATCTCTTAAAGCACAAAATGCAGCGATTGGGGCGGCTGTGGCTGATTTATACCCGAATGTCAGTTTAAGTACACTTTTTGGTTTTGAAGCCAAAAATGCCTCGGATTTGTTTGTCAAGGCGAGCCAAACATATGCTTATCAGCCATCCGTGTTGGCACCGATTTTTCATTGGGGGCAACTTCAAAATGCAGTTGAACTGGCGCGTGAAAAAAAGGCCGAAGTGTATCAAAATTACCGCAAAACAATTTTGGAAAGCACGGCCGAACTGGCCAATGCCATTGTGGCGGTCCAAAAAGAATATCAGGCCAACAGGTCTAAAAGAAACGCATTAAGCCATGCACGCCGAGCCTTTGATGCAATGCGCCGAAAATATTTGAGCGGTTTGATAGAATATTCGACTTTATTGGAATCAGAGCAGGATTTACTGACGGCAGAACTTGATTTGGCGGTATCTAACGGCACGATTTATCAAAATCTGATTGCGTTTTACAAAGCCACCGGCGGCGGTTATAACAGCGCCGACTAAAAAATAAAAAAAAGACTTGCGAAAATCAAAAAAACGTATTAATAAAAAAACGATTGGGATAGATGGCCGAGTGGTCGAAGGCGCACGATTGGAAATCGTGTGTACCTCCAAAGGGTACCGTGAGTTCGAATCTCACTCTATCCGCCACTCAAAAAAACACCCTTGGGGTGTTTTTTTTGTTGGCACTATAAAGACAGGATTCGAACGCACGAGAGTGAGTTTGACTACAAGCGAAAGGCATACGGGAGTATGCTGGTCGGCAAAGCCGATGAGCGCAGTGAACGAAGTGTTAGCGTAGTAATCTCACTCTATCCGCCATTAAAAATACCCCGCTTTATGCGGGTGTTTTTTTGCTTTGAATATCCCAGAAGTTTTTGAACAGTCCGTTTAGGGCGAGA
>JAGCTK010000041.1 GCA_017963715.1 Alphaproteobacteria bacterium
AAACTCCTTCAGGACAAACATCCGCCCAAACGTTTGTCGCTAAAGCGTTTGTAACAAGTAAATTTAACATAAATACATTTTTTTTCATATTTTTTCTCCATAGTTCATGACTAAAAAACCACTCAATCGAGCGGCGGGGAGTTCAGAAATCATGCTAAGAGTAATGACTATTATGACCTTTAGTATAAAACTTGTACATGCGTCATAATCTCCCCGCTAATGCGGGGAATTAAAATACCTAAAAAGCATCCAAAAGAAGGATACATGTTTGGTATCTCTTAGCAAGAGCCTCTGACAGCCCCGAACCTCTCGGTTCACAGATGAAAAAAAGCGTTTTTTCTTCATCCAGTTACAGTATAAGATATTTAAACGTAATTGTCAAAGAAAAAAACACCTCTCGGATAAAAAGCCGAAAGGTGTCATCACTGATTAAGAATTTGTCTTACCAGAATTTATAATCTGTCTGATAACCGAGGGACAGACCGACGGTTGTGTCACTGCGATTCTTTTTGGCACCGCGTGTTTTGGCAATTTTATAATTGACAAACGGGGCAAAGGACAAACCGCCCATAATTGCGACATCCAAACGGTTGTTTGTTTCGGCCTCATATTTAAAGTCGGTGTTACGATAAGTATCATACACAAAATATAGACGCCAAAAGCCGTCGGAAACAAATTTCATATCATCACGAATTTGATACTCAAACTCATATCCGACTTCACCTGCTGTTTTCATATTGGTGTTGCCGTATGTAAAATCGGCTTCTTCCACCGCGGCGATATAAAGTTGTTTAAAGTGCTTACCTTCATAAAGTTTGACACCTGTTTTGCCACGCAAAATTTTGGTGCGATATTTTTCGCCGTCTTCGTTTTTAAACTTTGTAAATTCCGTTTGATAACCGAGGCTTAAAAACGGACCGACAAAACCTTCTTCCAAGAGCCACATTTTGTGCGTATAGTCTGTGGTGAGCAAAATTTTATCGGCGGTTTCGCTCTTGGTTGTTTCGTCGTCTTTTGTTGATTTTGTTTGGCCGTATTCGGCAAATAAACTGTTTAACCATACAAGGTGTTCGTTGGCGTATTCGACATTGCCGTCAAACAAACCCGTAAAAACTTCCTGCTCGTCCGAAGAATAACTGCCGGGGTAATTGTCGTCCTCTTTGTTGGTGACGGAATTTTGCGTGTATTGCAAAGCGATTCGTTTTAAGTTGGCCGTCAAACTGCTGGCATTTGAAGCCGCATCTTCGAATTCTGACGCGTGTGCCGTGCCGGCAAATGCCAAAACAGCGGCCAAAACAGATAAAGATGATTTATTCATCACAATAAAACCTTTTCAAAAAAGTTGATGTTAAGCACAGCATATAAAATATTGTATGATTATAAAGTCTTTTGACGCATTTTCTCACAAAAAAAATCGGAAAATACGGCTCTTATCAGATGAAAAACGGCAAAAACTGTCTTGACAAGCCTTGGATAATCACATAGTTTTTGAAAAAAAAACAAAAGGGAAAAACTATGGATATCGTTTTAACAGGTGACAGACCGACGGGACGTTTGCATGTCGGACATTATGTCGGCTCATTGAAGCGTCGGGTAGAGATGCAAAACAGCGGCGCGTATGACAAAATGTATGTGATGATTGCCGATGCGCAGGCTTTATCGGACAATGCAGACAACATCGACAAGGTCAAAAACAGCATCAGTGAAGTGATGCTTGATTATTTGGCTTGCGGGCTTGATCCCAAAAAAGTGACGATTTTTATCCAATCCGAAGTGCCCGAATTGTGCGAATTGTCGTTTTATTATATGAATTTGGTGACATTGTCACGTTTGGAACGCAATCCGACCGTCAAAAACGAAATTGCTTTGCGCGGTTTTAAGCAGAGTATTCCGGTCGGATTTTTGACATATCCGATTTCACAAACAGCCGATATCACGGCTTTTAAGGCCAATCTTGTGCCGGTGGGCGAAGACCAACTGCCGATGCTTGAGCAGGCACGCGAAATCGTTCGATCGTTCAACACGTTGTATGCACCGGTTTTGGTCGAGCCGAAAGCCGTGTTGCCGAGCAATGAAAAATGCTCGCGGTTGCCCGGTCTTGACGGCGCCAATAAAATGAGTAAATCACTCGGAAATTGTATTTTTTTGGCCTACAGTGCCGATGAGGTCAAACAAAAAGTGATGAGTATGTTTACCGATCCGACGCATTTAAGAGTGGAAGACAAAGGGCATACCGAGGGAAATCCGGTTTTTATTTATCTGGATGCTTTTGCCACAGATGAGCATTTCAGCGCCTTTTTGCCCGAATATCAAAATTTATCTGAACTCAAAGCACATTATGAACGTGGCGGGTTGGGCGATATGAAAGTCAAAAAGTTTTTAAACCAGGTTTTGGAAGCCGAATTCGGCCCCATCAGGGAGCGCAGACAACAATTTGCAAAAGACTTGCCCGTGCCCGAATTGCTGAATATTTTGCATCAGGGCAGCATTGAAGCACGCAAAACGGCAGCGCAAACACTTGATGAAGTCAAAACAGCGATGGGTATCAATTATCACAAGTAAAGGCCTGATTTTAAGGGCTTTTTTGACGTGATAAATCGCGGATATTGAAAAGTCGCATCAGACAAACATAAAAAGTGTGCGTATCGCATAAAATGCTTGACGATACGCATTTTTTTGTGTATGATATAATTACCTGGTTTATGAAGGGGTATGAAGATGCGAAAACTTTTGATATTGCTATTTTTGGTCGGTTTTGCAGGCCATGCGCACGCGAGGGTGTGTTTTTTGCCAGGCGTGTTTGGGGCTGATTCTGTTTGTTTGACAGATGCCGAATATGCGGAATGCCGCGGTTTTGATCGTGTGACGCCTTGCCCGAGCGGACAGGAGCAGGTCAGTTGTAATAAACAGGGAAGAACATATTACAGATGTTATTGTCGTGCTGATATGTACGATTTGACGCAGCATCTTGAATACAACTGTAAAACAGGTTATACGAGTGAATGCGGTTGTGCCGCAAAATATCTTGAATGTACTGCAGAATATAAATATGAGGGCGACGGTCTCGGACATTGTAAACAATTCCCCAATACGACAGGTGTCGATGCTTGCGTTTTGCCGAGCGGCAAAGTGTGGTATAAAGACTGTAAGTGTAATGAAAATGTTTATAAATATGTCTGTTCCGAAACCGGTTTGTCAAGACCGAGTGATACTTATGCCTGTGAAGAACCGGGTGAGTTAGGTAAAGGTGTGAAGTATTATTCGGGATGCGTTTGTGCAACCGGTTGGAGTGCAAACTGCAACAAAAACAAAAACGGTTGTACACGACCGATGTCCAGTGTGTATAACGAACTGATCGGCGAAACAACGAATTATTGCTATAAATGCGAAGAAGGTTTATGTCCGACGTCACGTCAAATCAATATGGCGACTTATTATTGCGAATTTACGGAAAATGTCACTTTTGATTGCGAACGACTCGGCTACATCAAGTCATTGACGGGTGTATGCCCGTATGATACGCCGGATGCCGGCAATATCGGTGTGAAATGTCCGTTTGACCAAACATATATTCATTGCAACACACAGCGTGATTGTTATTTGAACAAGGATGCTTGCGAAAAGGCTCACAATGGTGCTATTTGCGCCTTAAAAGCCGAAGGTGATGTGTGTTATGAAGTTAGTTCATGTAAAACAACAGGCTATACTTTAACAAATGGCGAGTGTGTGGCGACAGCATGCCCGACCGGGTTTGAACAGGGTGTTGTCAGCTGTCCGCAAGCCGGAGCCAGTCGTGAAGAAAGTCCGTCAAAGAGTGGCGGTATCACATGCTCAAGATGCGTATGTCAAAATCCGCCGGCAACGTGTATATATACATTAAAAGAAAATGAGGCGACAGGTGCGATTTTGTATGCCGGTAATGCCGAAGTGGACGGAGAATGCTGCAACGGACGTTATCAGGAATGCACGCCGCAATGTGCGGGTAATGGTTACACGCGTCTTCTGAAAACAGATTTTGATGAAAATGCCTTGGATATTGAAACATGCACATCTTGCGGTGTCGAATATTATAAAGTCAAAACGTGTAAGTACGGCTATAATCTTGATACATCGAGCGGCCGCTGTGTGAACGCACAATGCAACACCGCAGACGGTTACAGCACAACATACCAGAATGTCAAAAATTGTCGAACCTCGGGGGGACAGTATATCGGCGCATATGGTTGGAAATTGGTGTATCAGCCATTGTCAGGTGCGGCAGGATCTTATCAGTTGATTGCCTCGACGA
>JAGCTK010000042.1 GCA_017963715.1 Alphaproteobacteria bacterium
CCGGCCCCGACGACAGAATTGTCGCCGATGGTCACGCCGGACAAGATGATGGAATTGGCACCAATCCACACATTTTTGCCGATTTTAACCGGCTTTGGTATGGCATTAAGACGTGTCTTTGGATTGATGTCGTGGTTTAAGGTGGCAATGCTGACATTGAATCCCAGCATTGTGTTATCACCGATTTCTATGTTGCCGTTGTCTTGAAAATGGCAACAAGAATTGATAAAAACCATTTTGCCGAGTTTTATGTTTTTCCCGAATTCGGTATAAAAAGGCGGAATAATTATACAAGTATCATCAATTTTGCTGTCGGTCAATTTTGAAAAAAGTTCTCTGACTTCTTCATGGCTGTGATATTTATTGTTCATTTCCATGGTCAATTTTTGTGCTTCAATCCCATAATCATAAAAAGCCTGCATCAATTCTGTTCCCATGACCATAGGCGTGTCGTTTTTCATTAATTTTCTGATTTCTTCGATACTTATTTTTTGCGGCATATTTTGATTTCTCCCCGGATACAATATGATATTGATAAATGTTTAAGGAATAACTAAAGTATACCAACGATCGCAAATATTGTAAAATTGTGGGCAAAATGCGTTTGTTGAGAATTCATGTTGAAAAAAAATTTTTTATATGCTAAAAGTGTGAAAAATAAAAAAACAAGGAGTCTTACATGAAAAAATTACTGTTTTTGATGGTGTTGTTTGCGTCGCATCTGGCTTGTGCCGGTGAAGGTGTTGAGGGATATTGGACCACGATTGATGACGAAACAAATACCCCGAAAAGTGTTGTGCAAATTTATGAATATCAAGGCAAAGTTTATGGGCGCGTGGTGGAATTGTTCCAAAACAAAGAGGCTGTGGCAAAGTTGCCGGACGAGCCCAAAATCAAAGGCTTGGATGTTATCTGGGATATGGAACAAAAAAAAGATAAATTTACCGGTGGCAAAATTTTAGACCCGAAAACAGGCAAGGTGTATGCCTGTGATATGTGGCGTGACGGTGACAAGTTGATTGTGCGCGGAAAAATCGCCTTTTTAGGACGCAATCAAACCTGGGAGCCGAATACAACTTTTAAGCCTGAAACAGAAACAAAACCGGTGCCGCAAAAGCCTCGTTTGAAATAAAGATATCGGGCGTTGTCTGTAAAGTGGAGATTTTAAGCGATGGATAAAGAACAAGAAAACAAAATTTACAACGAGGCCATAGAATTCTTCGGCGATACATCCCAAAAGGTGATGGTTATTGAAGAAATGTCCGAGTTGACAAAGGAACTGTGCAAAGACCTGCGCGACCGCGGCCATGTCGAAAATATTGCCGATGAGTTGGCAGATGTTGAAATCACTTTGGCGCAACTCAAGATTATTTATCAAATACATGATTTGGTTGAGGAACACAAAGATTTCAAATTGCACAGATTTGCCAAGAATATGGCCGAATTAAAAGCCCAAAAAAATAAAGGCTGATTAAAAATCGGCATCACCGTATCGGCAATTTTGGGCTTAAAATATTTTGCTTTTGTCGGTATGCAGCAGGCAATAAGGAAAGAATTATGAAAAAGATTGCGTTATTATTTACCGTATTGTGGCTTATTCCCGCATTTGCGAGGGCTTTCGAGCGAGAACTGCCGATTTCCCCGATGCAATCTTTTAGCGGGTTAAGCCGTGATGTTATTCTCGGCAAAAGGCTCAAGGCGGTCCAAAACTCGATTTTTGTGGGCCTCGACTATCAACCGAGTCCTTCCGTTTTTCAAATTGAAGATAACTTACCTTGGATCAGCGCTCATCAGGTAACTTGTTACGGCAAAGGCACCGATGGCCTTTCAAGAGAGAGTTTCGGGATACTCAATCCGCCTGTTTTATATTATGCCGTGATGCCTTCTTATAATTTTTCACAAACAACGGGGTGTTCGGAGGTTGATTATTTACTTCCTTACAAAATTACGTATGACGATGTTTTGAATCAAATCTCGGTTTATATTGATTACA
>JAGCTK010000005.1 GCA_017963715.1 Alphaproteobacteria bacterium
CGTTCGAAAAGTGTTGGCAGCCGATGCCGTCGCCTTATTGATGACGGATCCCGTACGTGCCACCAAAATTATTGAACAAACCAAACATGGCACACACCTACCCGTCAGCGTCAAATTTCGCAAAGGGTTTGACAATGCGCATGTCAATGCGGTTTCGTTTGCAAAAATGTGTGAAGACTGCGGTGCCTCCTACATCACCATTCACGGTCGCACAAAAGCCCAAGGCTACAGCGGTCAGGCCGATTGGGATATTATCCGTGAGGTCAAAGAAAATATCAAAATTCCGCTCATCGGAAACGGCGACATTACAAGCGCTCAAAGCGCACAGCAAATGCTTGACATTACAAAGGCAGATGCCGTGATGGTCGGGCGTGCCGCACTCGGCAATCCGTGGCTACTTTCCGAAATTGCCGACGCCTTGGATGGAAAACCGCTTGCACCGATGAAAAAAAATGTTTATGATGTGTTGATGCGTCATCTCGGTTATTTGAAAGAGTATTACGGTCCGAAAGTCGCGCTCGGCTTGTCGCGAAAATATGTTTGCTGGTACTCTAAAAGCTGTTTTGATGCCAAAAAATTAAGAGAGGCCTATATGAAAATCACGGATTTTGACAAGGCAACGGAGATATTACAAGATTATTTTAAACATCAGGGAGATCAAGCATGAAAATTATTGTCGGTGGAGCCGGAAGCGTCGGACGCAGCATTATTTCATATTTAAGTCGGGCAGACAATGATATTATCGTTGTGGATATTGACCAAAGCCGCCTTGATGAAATTGCCAAAGAATTTGACGTTCAGCCTGTTTTAGGTTCTGTCTCGCGGCCAGATATTCAAGAAAGCATCGGTGCCAAAGATGCCGATATTTTGATTGCCGCCACCGATAATGACGAAGTCAATCTGGTGGCGTGTCAAGTGGCCTATACCCTTTTTAATGTCAAGAAAAAAATCGCCCGTATCGATTCGGAATATTTTTTAAGCCCTTTATGGAACACTTTATATAATGAAAAAAGTCTGCCGGTCGATTTGGTGATTTCCCCCGATGAAAGTATTGCCCAAAATATTTTAAACATCATTTCCATCCCCGGTGCCCGTGAGGTATATCCGTTTGACAACGGCAAAATTGTTTTGATGTCGTTTAGATGCACGGATGATTGTCCGTTGTTTCCGTTTAAGATTTCCGAAATATATGAAAACTTCAAAGACTTTCGCTTTTCAATTGTCCAAATGACACGCAACGGTGTGCATTTTTACCCCAAAGAAGACGAAAAAATACACCTAAACGACGATATCTATTTGCTCACCTTAAAGCAGGATATTTCCAAAATTCTCCAAACATTTCATATTTCGGAAGTGCCCTATGAAAATGTTGTGCTTTTCGGCGGCAATGCCATTTCATATGATATTGCGCGTGCTTTAGAGGATGATGATCGTGTCCTCGGGCTCAAAATCATCACCAATCAACTCAATATGGCGCACCAAATGTCCGAAGATTTAAACAAAGCGGTTGTTATCTACGGCGAAATGATGAGTGATGTTATTTTAAGTGATGCCCATTTGGAAAGTGCCGATGTCACCATCTCGGTCACCTCTCAAGACAAAGACAATTTACTGTTATCATTGCTCGCAAAATCAAGCGGTGTTAAATCGACCTTGTCGCTTGTCAACTCGCAGATGTATGACAACCTCACCAATCGAATTGCAGACAACATTATTGTTGATCGTTCCACCATCACGATTTCAAAAATTCTGCAGGATATCCGGCATGTCAATCTTTTAAATGCTTATTCTTTGGGACGCGGCTTTACCGAAATATGGGAATTAAAACTCAAAGAAGATACCTTGCTTGAGGGCAAGAAAATTGCCGACATTTTGTTGCCGGATAAATGCAAAGTCTTTGGTATTTTGCGTAAAGGTGAACTGATTATCGATATCAATGACGAAAAGATAGAATTGGGAGATATCCTTTTTATCATCGTCGCTCCGAACGGCATCAAGCGGCTTGAAAGCATCTTCAGCGTTTAGAATATAAAAAAATCGCCCCATCACCAGACAGGGCGTTTTTTTAAGTTCATACATTTAGTAAGCAATCAATCTTGCCGGATTGCCGAGCAAAATCAAGCATCTTTGTCCGGGAGACAACAATGTATCCGAACCTTGCGTCAATGTCATCACTTGGCCGTTATCAAGACGCACGACATATTCATACCCCATCTGGGATGACAATGCACCTTGCGCTTTATCACCGGCATAACCGCCCAACGCCGCACCGCCGATAGCGCCTAAATTGTGGGCTGTACTGCCGCTGCCGATGGCATATCCGCCGACACCGCCCGCAATGGCACCCAAAATCATACCGGCATTGTTATCAGATTTGACCTGGACTTGCCGCACACTGATGACCGAGCACGGACTGGCCGCCGCTGCCTGGCCGACCGAACTTGTACCGTATTGATTAGAGCCGATATCAGCCTGACAAGCTGCCAAAACCGCCACAACACTTAAAACACCTAACATTTTTTGCATCAAAAAAACTCCTTAAGTAAACTTTTATCAGATAACCTATAATATACGACTATTTTTTAACTTGTCAACGCTGTTCTAAAGACACCTGTGCTAAAAGATACGGCACATTAAGACCAAATTCGCCTTTCAAAGGATATCAATTTTTACTTATATCTGATGGTTACGGTATTTCTTTCCCCGGCGACAAAGTTGGCCTCTTCTATCGTATAGATACGGCGCCGGTCATAATCGCCTTTTAAGAGCGCGTTGATGTTTTGATACGTCTTTGATCCGACCTTTAATAAATAACAGCCGTTATCAGCCGCCACAAAAGCGTCGCAATCATTGCCGGAGCAAACCCCGCGGTTGATTAAAGCCTCTTTTTTACACTCGCTTAATGTTCCTTCACACATTTGTCCGTTTTTCATATTATCGCCGGAAAGATAATATGTCTCGTTGCCTTCGTCATCTTTTATGACATAAACACCGCCTTTATAATCATAAGATGTCACTTGAGCCGCATCGCCGCGATACGCTATTGCTGCCGCACATTGCGCTGCCAAAGCTTCAGGACAATATAAGTTTGTAAAATTCGGCGATATGTAGCCTGTCCAATCACCTTTTCCATTAAAAGAATCATCGGGTAAATTTTTGAGATACGGCGGAACAACAAAATCCGTCAATGCCGTGTCAGCAAAGCACCTTACGCCCATACTTGTCAAATTTTCAAGTGTTCCGTTAACCTGAGCCAAACTTTTGGTTATAAATGCATTATCTCCTATTTCAGTTAAACTGCTTGGCAAATCAATGCTTGTAATACCAGTACGATGGAATGCTGCATTTCCAATTGTTTGCAAG
>JAGCTK010000043.1 GCA_017963715.1 Alphaproteobacteria bacterium
CGTTTGATTTTGCGGTAGGCTTGAACAACGCCGTGATTAAAGTTTGTGAGCAACGGCAACAATGTTTTTTCCAAAAAGATAAACTCCATCAGGATATTAAAAAACACACCGGCATGTCTCAAAGATTCCGCAAGCACTTTTTGATAAAACAGTCTGAATAAATCTACATCATGCACTTTGTTGTTTAACAGGCTGAGCGAGCGCAAAACAGATGCCGGAATTAAGCAAAAAACAAAGACACCGACCGCGCAAATCAGCCATATCGGCGCATCACTGACACCTTGATTTTGGCTGAAAAGGGCGGCCAAAACAATAACGAGCGGTATCAATAAAGCTGTATAATTGATGCGTCGGTTGACGGCTTTGTTTTTGATGGTATACCAAACTTGCGCCGTACTGAAAGCAAGCACGGTCACAAAATACACCAAAAAGGCATACAAAAAATAGATGTTTTCGGGTTTGACCAAGTGTGTCATATTGGTCATCAACGCATAGATAACGGCACCGAAACCGGCCGGCATCAGATATGTCGCGGGTGTTTTTTGCGAATGTGTTCTGTCAATTTCATCATGCAGATAATAAAGGCACAGATTAAACAAAAACAGCAAAATCACGATGTTTGAGCAAGAAATATTCCAAATAAAATCGTTTTGTTCGAGCAGTTTCACAAACAAGGCGATGTTTATCATATTAAAATACACAAATTTTTCTTTAATCTCGATATTGAGAAAACTGCCGATACTGCCCCACAAAATCGTTAAGGCTATCATAATGTTTAAGAGCGGTAAAAACGAGGGAGAAACGACCAAAATCGGATATAACTTAATCAGCAAAACAAGGGCGGCCATCGGCGTTGAGAGAGAGGGCAAAAAATACAAATTGTGAAATTTGGCGCTTTTAAGGTCGAGCCAATAACCCTGAAATAGGAAAAACCCGAATTTGACGGCGAGCGCGGCCATACATACAAACACAATAAAATCTCTGTGGCGGCCGGTTTCATAATATCTTGAGATGTTTCCGATATCAAGATTGGTCAGTTTTGATTGCATCATGGCCAACACCAAAAACAGGCCCATATCCGCGACATAATTATATATGCTGTAACGTCGGCCGGCCGTAAAATCTTTGATTAAGAGTTGGCTTAAAATATCAATCACAAAAACAAAAGTGATGATTTCGATAAAATTATTGCTGCTGATGAGCATCACAAATGAGAGCAAATTAAACACAAATAAGGTTGCTTTGTGCTTTTTTTGCGATTCGTATTTGAATATCACATTGTTGGCAAGCGCAAAGAGTGTGGCGATAAAAAACGGATAAATCATCAGATAATTTTGTTTTGACGAGACAATGTCGATTTTAACATTTGTGCTGTACGACTCGTTTAAGCTGAATGATAAAACGGCTTCGGCCGCGGTCTTTTGATCCATCAAAAACAGGCCGAAAATCACGGCGCAAAACGCCATCACGGCAAAAGACAACACAACATCATAACGCTTGTCGGTGGTAATCAGCGAACAAAGTCCGATAATTAAAAGATATAAAACTGTCTCGCCCAGCATAAACCCAGCATTTCATAAAAAAATGAGAGGCTTATCGCCTCAAATAATCTTTGATAATCAATTTTCCATCAAGGCCTTGACATCTTTAACAATTCTGATGGGTGTTTTATACTCCCTGACAACGTCATCAGCGTTAATCTCGACCACCTGCATCTCCGAAACAGATTTCAAGGGGATGCGTGCTCCTTCGGCAATGTCGTCAAAATACACGGAACTTTCATGACTGCGATAAAGCAAGGCATACTGCGAGCCATCATAAATAAACAAGGGGTTTTCAACACCGCCGTAACGCTGTTGAATAATCATCAAAATATCGCCTTTATCATTTTGCAAAATATCATATCTGCTTTTAGAATTGTCCGACATTGTATTTTCAGCCATTTTCAACCTCAAAAACATTGATTAAAGTATACTCAATGTGCGAAATATAACACAAATTACAAAAAAATAAACAGGATTTTTATTTTTTTTAACTTTTTTTGTTGACATGCGATTTTTTATCTTTTATATATCACCTCAATTGAAGTGAGGGCTCGTAGCTCAGTCGGTAGAGCATTTGACTTTTAATCAAAGGGTCGTGGGTTCAAATCCCGCCGGGCTCACCAACAAAAAAGAGGTTGTCATTTAAGACAGCCTCTTTTTTGTTGATGAAGATGGTGACGTTGAAGAAGCCGCAGGTTCGGAATCGAAGGTTTTGCCGAGCAAGACCTGAGATAGGGCAAGCATTGCCAAAGGCGATGTCGCGCCCCATCCCGCCGGGCTCACCAATAAAAAGACCATGTTTTTCGTGGTCTTTTTTGTCGTTTAAATCGGGATTGAAAACAAATCGGGTTATGCGCAAAAAATAGTGTATGAAAGGATTTTGATAACGGCCGTTGATATTTTTTTGTCAAAAAAAATATTGACAATCTGATTTTGTATGTTATAATGCACAACATCAAAAAATTATGAGTATTTATTAACTAACAAAATATTATTTATGAAACAAAAAAGTTGTCAACAAGAGTTGGAAATGATTGCTTGCAGTAATCATGATGAGATTATGGCCTATATCGGCGAGTATCCTTTGTGGAGTGATGCTGAAGTGGCTCTCGTTAACAGGGGCCATCACGAAGAGATTATGGCATACATTAAGAAGTTTGTTTTTGATAAGGAAGCGGAAATCGCCCTGATTAAGCGTGGCAATCACGACGAGATTATGGCCTATATTACTAAGTATCCTTTGAAAGGTGCTGAAATAGATCTTATCGAGCGTGGTAATCATGAAGAGATTATGGCCTATATCAGCGAGTATCGGTTGTGGGGTGATACCGAACCCGTTTTCATCAAACGCGGCAACCACGATGAGATTACGGCTTATATCAATGAAAATTGTTTTTTTGAAAAAGGGGAAGTGGCCTTGATCAAGCGTGGCAATCACGATGAGATTATGGCCTATATTGCGGAACATTCATTTGATGCCGACGCACAAAAAGCCCTCGTCAAGCGTGGCAACCACGAAGAGATTCTTGTCTACATTGCGAAACATTCATTTGATGCCGGCGCACAAAAAGCGCTGATAGAGCGTGGCAATCACGATGAAATTATGGCTTATATTGCTGAGCATCGTATTTTCCCTAGTGTTAAACAAGCGCTGATCAAGCGTGGCAATGACGAAGAGATAGAGGCTAATGATGCTAAGGAATTTTGCAATGGATTGTCAGAATCGTCAGGTTTGAGTTTAGGTTTTCACGCATTACCTTTTTGATGATGCGGCCTACACAAGCGTTAAAACCTATCGTCGTTTGGCTTAACAACTTTCAAAACAGCGTCCTTTAAAAAGGGCGCTGTTTTGAGTTTAATATGTGGTCAGTTTTGTGCTGATGGTGCTGCAAAATAAGCGGCGTAACTCATCAATTTGCTCAGAAGACAGATTAAATTTGTTTTGCAGTCTTTCAAAATTGCCGCAATTTTGATTGTTTCTGATAAATGAAAACGGCAAGACATTTTTTGTGATGTGCGAAAGCATCGCCGTGAAAGCACCTTCGCCGAGCACGGCAAATTCGCGAACATAAGTGCCGCTGCTCACCAATAAAAAACCACCGCAAAGGTTGTTTTTTGTTTTTAATTCAAGTGCTTAAGCAAGTTCGAATCTTTGTTTTTTAAAAACGCGCATTTGGGGAAATTTTACGAACATATAATTAATCTACTTTGATAATACTTTTATTTTTTTCAAAATTTCATCAGCATCATATTGTTGTTTTTCAATTTTTGGCCAAGTATCAAGACCATCATTATCAAAACGTGGAAAAATATGTATATGAAAATGGGGAACGGACTGTTGAGCTGATTTTCCGCTGGCGTGAAGGATATTCACACCTGTCGCATTGATGCTCTTTTTTAGCGACAAACTTATGCGCTTTGCAACAGTCATGATATGAGTCAATTCCTTTTCAGGAATTTCAAATATAGTTTCATAGTGTTGATTGGGAACAATCAACAGATGCCCATACACTTCTATTTCTTTGGGTAAAAAACAAGAAACGACATCATCCTGATAAACAATTCTAGCAAAAGCCTCGTGGGCGCAAATTTTACAAAAGATACAATCCATTGGTGTTGACCATAATTTTAATAACGATATTGAATCGTAACCTTTAAAAAATAGATTGTCAATTTGTTATTTTGGCATTAAACCCATAACAAATAATTTTGACTCATATCTGCTCATGAAACATCACCTACAAAAACAACCGCAAAGGTGGTTTTTTGTTTTTAATGTGTTTACATTTCTCTTTGAGCGCGATGGGTTTTGGCCTCTTTTGCTTGCCAGCCTTTGGCAGCGCGGTTGATACGGTCGGTATATTTGCTCCTCGATGCTTGAGGGGTGGCCAATCTGCCGCAGATCACTTTTTTGCCATTTTCAACGATTTCAGGAATTTCCCAAGCCTTGTTTTCGAGTTTATAACGCGCTAAATCGGCAAAAAGGCGTGCTTCCATATAATCACCAAAAGTTGATTGCCGTACAATCGGCTGCATGCCAAATCTGTTCCGAAGTTTTGCAAAACTTTCTTGATGCTCGGGCAGAACATAGCCTTTGCCTTGAAGCAAATCTTCAAAACTTTTGCTTACAACGGGGTTTTTCCATCCGCCGCCGAATAAAATAACATTATTTGGTATTTTGATTTTATCCGGAATTAAAGTCAACGCCTGAACGGCGATGTAAGCCGCGGCATATTCAAACGTGTGTACCGCATCTTCAAACCCGATTTTTTTATGCTCGGCATATTGAAAGATTTTACCCTTATGATAATAGGCAGGATCGCCTGATTTTGGCAAAGGCGCTTCATAAAACGAGCGGCCGCAGGCAAAAATTTCTTGCAATAACTCAGGGTTTAATGAGCCTTTTTTGCCGAATTTGCCGTCTTTATCGAAACTTTCATTTGAATGTTGTCTGATAAAGTTGTCGGTATATTCGTTAAACGGGCCGGCGTCTGCGCCGATTTGGGCCACGCCATCATTGATGATGGCAAAATTTGATGTGTTGCCGCCGTTATAATATATGCCATCGCCTTCTGAAGCTGAAATATGCGCGTTGTGCGGCGGTACCAAAGGTGCGCCATCAAAACCCGCCATTAACGGATCGGACCTAAAATCATAAACGACGGAAATATTTGTTAAATCGGCAAGCATTTGCCCGGAGCCGATTTGGAGCGTATAAGGTTCTGAACCGTCAATTTTTGATTTTGACGGGGGATTGTGGTCAAACGTTTTGCCATGAAAACCGATGGCATCAATTGTGGTTTTATCAATGTTGTTTTGTTTACACATCTCGTTGATGCATTCTGCAACCTGGCTCACATAATCATCATGAACGGCTTGAAACTCTTCCATGTTTTCGATTTCTTCGGCTGTTTTGCTAAAAACTTTTGCCCGTAAATTTTCGATTTTTTGTTGCATATCTTTGGCATACGGACGGGTAAAAGTGCAGATATCCGTCATTTTATCGCCGTCAAATTCGGTTAAAACCAAATCAATCGCGTCCATAGAGTTGCCGGTCATATTGCCGATGATTCTGTATTTTGTCATAACTTTACCTTTTAATATTTGGTATATTATAGCGGCAAATAAGTTTTTTTTACAAGTATTTTTATCAAATATAAATGTTGACTTTTAATATTTTTCGATTAAAAATAACTATGCAAATTTACTATTATATCAAAGTATATGGAAAATATCATTATGAATCATGTTGGCCTATGTATGGGCGTGTGGACCGCAGTGATGGCTTTGTTATGGCTTTTCATAGTTTATCGCGGTTGGTATCGGGAGAAAAACAGTTCGGTTTTGAACCGGATCTCTCCTGCAAAAAGAGAATCGTTGCGTCGTGCCGCTTATAAAAGATCTATATCATCATCGGCTCTTATCATGATATGGGGGCTTGGTATGTTTATGATTGTATGCAAACCGAGCGATGATAGAATATTGATAGGGGTATTTACATTGATTGTCATTGTGACATATGTTGTGGGAATGCTCAAAATGTAATTTTTCGGTAAGTTAAAATTATTAAAAATAAAGTTTCTTTTGCAAATTCTTTTGATTGTCTTTCTTTGTGAAAAGGAAGGCAGTGCGCGTGCGTTGCTCAAAGTTGTGCGCTTTTTTCGCCAACTGTTGAGCAGAATTTTCTTCATAATCCAATTTAGTTAGTATTGGAATATGGTTATTGACTGTCCCTCTTTGTGAAAAGGGGGACAGTTGCTTTTAAATTTTTGCTTTTTATATCAAATTTTGCCGTAATAGGCGTCAAGATACATTTTTTTGATTTCATCCATCAAAGGATAAACCGGATTGGCGCCCGTGCACTGATCATCAAAAGCCTGACGCGTTAAGGTGTCAAGATTTTGTAAGAAAGTTTTTTCATCAATGCCGTATTCCTGAATGGAGGCGGGGATTTGCAACTCTTTTTTGAGGTCGACAATCGCTTTAAGCAAAAGTTCGACACGCTTATCTTCAGGCGTGTTTTCATCCGCCAAATACAAGACGTGTGCAATTTGGGCATAACGTTTTTTAGCCTCGGGAACTTCATATTGCGGGAAAATCGCCTGACGCGCCGGTTTGTCATTGGCATTAAAACGGATAACCTGACAAATAAGCAGAGCGTTTGCAATACCGTGCGGAATATTGTACATCGCACCCAATTTGTGTGCCATCGAATGACAAACACCCAAAAAGGCGTTGGCAAAGGCCATGCCTGCCATGGTGGCGGCATTGTGCATCTTTTCACGTGCCTTGGGATCGGCCGCACCATTATGATAAGCACTCGGCAAATATCTGAAGATTTGCTTGATAGCCTCCAAAGCAAGCGAATTGGTATAATTGGTTGCCATCACCGAAACATACGATTCCAAAGCATGAACCAGCGCATCCATACCGCCGGCTGCCGTCAAAGATTTTGGCATACTGTCGGCAAAATTGGCGTCAATAATTGCCATAGACGGTGTTAAAGCATAATCGGCCAAGGGATATTTGATGTGCGTTTTGTCATCCGTTATCACGGCAAAAGGCGTGACTTCTGCACCTGTGCCGGATGTGGTCGGAATACAAACCAATTCGGCCTTTTTGCCGAGAGCGGGCAGTTGATTGATTTTTTTTCTGATATCCATAAAGCGCATCGCCACATCTTCAAACTTTGTATCCGGCTGTTCATAGGATAACCAGACGGCTTTGGCCGTATCCATCGGCGAACCGCCGCCCAAAGCCACAATCAAATCCGGCTGATATGAATTGACCATGATAAGCGCTTGTTCAACCGTTTGAAGTGTCGGATCGGCCTTAACATCAAAGAAAATTTCATAATCGGTGCCCATTTGTTCCAATATATCGGTGATAATACCGGTTGCGCCGATATCAAACAAAAACCTGTCGGTGATAATAAACGCACGCTTTTTGCCCTGATATTCACGAAGCGCCAAATCAACCGCGCCGCGTTTGAAATAAATTTTCGGGGGAACCCTGAACCACAACATATTTTCTCTCCTTTGAGCCACCGTTTTATAGTTCAACAAATGCTTGACACCGACATTTTCACTGACCGAATTGCCGCCCCACGAGCCGCAACCCAATGTGAGCGAAGGTTCAAGCCTGAAATTATACAAATCACCGATTCCGCCTTGCGAAGACGGCGTGTTGATCAAAATCCGTCCCGTCGGCATTTTTAAGGCATAAAAATCTATCCGCTCGGATGTGCGATCATCGGTATACAAAACAGATGTATGTCCCAAACCGCCCAAATGCACCAAGGCGAGCGCAATATCGGTTGCCTGTTCAAAATTTTGGGCCTTGTACATCGTCAGAATCGGGGATAATTTTTCATACGCATACGGATTGTCTTTGGTGTAATCCGTTTGTTCGGCAAGCAAAATCTTGGTATCATCCGGCACTTTAAGACCGGCAATCGAGGCAATTTTGACAGCCGTTTGTCCGACGATTTCGGCATTGACGCTGTTGCCTTTTAAGATGATTTGTTTGAGTTTTTCCGCCTCATCGGAATTGAGCAAATAAGCACCGCGACGGACAAATTCCGCCTTAACTTCTTCATACACATCTTTAACCACAATCACCGATTGTTCGTACGCACAAATCATACCGTTGTCAAATGTTTTGGATAATATCACCGATGAGACGGCAAGCGAAATATCTGCCGTTTCATCAATAATGGCAGGTGTGTTTCCGGGGCCGACACCGAGCGCGGGCTTGCCGCTGGTATAAGCCGCATGCACCATCGACGGACCGCCTGTTGCCAAAATACCGTGCACTTTGGGATGCGTCATTAAGGCGCCCGAAAGTTCAACACTCGGTTCATCAATCCAGGCGATAATATCTTTGGGTGCGCCGGCTTTGACAGCCGCATCCAACACAATTTTTGCCGCCGCAATCGTGCTTTGTTTGGCGCGCGGGTGGGGCGAAAAGATAATTGCGTTTCTTGTTTTTAAGGCAAGAAGCGATTTGAAAATTGCGGTTGATGTCGGGTTGGTTGTGGGGACAATGCCGGCCAAAACACCGAGCGGCGCTGCCACAATTTTGATGCCGTTGATTTTGTCTTCGCTGATGATACCGCAGGTCTTCACACCTTTATGCTTGTTATAGATATATTCGCTTGCAAAATGGTTTTTGATAACCTTATCTTCAACAGCGCCCATGCCCGTTTCTTTGACGGCCATTTCAGCCAAATCACTTCGCGCCCTGTGGGCGGCGGCAGCTGCGGCCTTAACAATGGCATCAACATTTTCTTCATCCAAGGTTACCTACAAACGCTGTGCGGATTGAACGCGGTCAAGA
>JAGCTK010000044.1 GCA_017963715.1 Alphaproteobacteria bacterium
ACCCATGCAATATATTTTTTGAGTACTTCATGCAAAGTTAAAAGTGTCAAAATCACAATTGAAAACCAAAGTAAAATCATAAAAAACAACGCCATTTTATCTGTCCTTTGAAATGTTCGATATATAACAGCCTATGCCCAAATATCTAATTTTTTATTAAAATACTTTTGTCGTCCGAGCAAGTTTTATCTCTAAAGGTTGATAAATAAAAAAACAAACTTTACAACTCAAAATAATTGCTTATCCTAAATCTTGTCATACAAATATAAAAGGAATAAAAAACATGACAGACACAGCCCCCACTGATTTTTTAAGCGATATTAAAAATGATAAGATTGCCGTCACCGTATTTTTAATTAACGGTGTCAAATTGCAAGGCGTCATCACGTTTTTTGACAACGATTCGTTTTTGCTCAGACGTGACGGCCATACACAACTTGTTTATAAGCATGCCGTTTCGACGATTATGCCGTCTCAGGCCGTTGATGTGGCAGAAATATAGATTTGCTTGAAGTAGAGCAAAATAGCACCATTCGTGCAATCGTCGTTTGCCCCTGTTTGATTGGGGACAATAGGCGTCTTTCACCTGACAGAAGATTAAATGAAGCCGTTGACTTAAGCAAGGCAATCAACGTCGATATTTGCTATTTTGAAAGCCTCATCTTAAAAGAAATCAAGTCTGCAACCTATTTTTCAAAAGGTGTTATCGAAAAAATAGGCAATATTGCAACTCAAAATGATGCTTTTTTGCTAATCGTCGACACATCTTTGACGCCCGTCCAACAACGCAATCTTGAAAAAGCCTTAAATCTTAAAGTGATTGACAGGACAGCCCTTATTTTAGAGATATTCGGCGAGCGCGCCAAAACAAGCGAGGGTAAATTGCAGGTGGAATTGGCGCATCTGACCTATCAACGTTCAAGACTGGTGCGCAGTTGGACACACCTTGAACGTCAGCGCGGCGGTGCCGGCTTTTTGGGCGGCCCGGGTGAAAAACAAATTGAACTCGATAAGCGCCTTTTGGATGATAAAATCGTCAAAATTAAAAAAGCTTTGCAAAAAGTCAAAAACACGCGCACGTTGCAACGCGGCAATCGCAAAAAAGTGCCTTATCCCGTTGTGGCATTAACAGGTTATACAAACGCCGGAAAATCATCACTGTTTAACCTGTTGACACAACAAAACGTGATGGTGGCAGACCAACTGTTTGCAACGTTGGATACGGTTGTGCGCAAAATTAAATGGCAAAATGATTTTGAGGCCGTCTTGTCGGACACGGTCGGCTTTATCTCTGATTTGCCGCACGAATTGGTGATGGCGTTTCGTTCGACCTTAGAAGAAGTGTTGGAGGCAGATGTGATTATTCACGTGCGCGATATTTCAAATCCCGACACCGAAGCGCAACGAAAAGATGTTTTGGATGTTTTGCACCATTTAGGCCTCAAAGATATTGAAACGCAAAACAATTATATCGAGGTTTTGAACAAAATAGATTTATTAAGCCTTGAAGATAAAAATATTTTGTTGCAAAAAATCAGTCGCCGCGGTCAGGTGATGGTTGCTGTTTCGGCCGTAACGG
>JAGCTK010000045.1 GCA_017963715.1 Alphaproteobacteria bacterium
ACGGCGGTATGGATGAGCCCGAACTTAAAATCATTGATGTGTTCATTTGCAAACTCAGGAAAAAACTCGAAAAAGCCTCCGGCGGCAAAAATTATATTGAAACCGTTTGGGGCAGAGGTTATGTTTTGCGTGATCCGGATGAAAACGTCAATTAACAATGTTTATTTTGAAGAGTCCGGCTCAACGCTGGGCTCTTTTGATTTATGATAGGAAAACTCAATGGTCGCAGACTGCACCTACAAAAAGAATTTGCGCGTATGCGTCTCGGGCGGGCATCAAAGCGGTAATGATCCGGCCTATGTCGATCAATGCTATAAAATGGGCGAAAAAATTGCCAAGATGGGATTTTGTTTAGACTACGGGTTTTCCAATTCCGGCATTATGGGTGCCGTCGCACGCGGCGTCGTTGACAGTTTTGAAAAAAACAAAGACAAATACGCCAACGATTCTGTACCGATTGTCGGCGTCACAACCAAAGAATATTATGAGTTGTACGAAAAAGATGAATTTTTAGATAAGATAAGTCAGGTCGTCATTGAGGATACGCTTGAAGGCCGCAAGAAAAAACTCTTAGAGGCCGATATTGTCGTGTTTGCGCCCGGCGGGGTCGGCACATTGGATGAATTGGCTTTTGACTGCGTCGCGATGCAAGACGGATTTTTGAAAAACAAACCGTTTATTATCTACAACATCAATAATTTCTTTTTTCATATTTTAGAAACCTTAAAAGAGTTGTCGTCTTCCGGCTTTGCGGCCAAAATTCCGTTTATTGTTGTTGATGACAGCGAAGCCATCGAAATTGCTTTTCGACTGATTAAATTACAGGCAAAAGAATGTGCCGACGGCACGGAAGCCTATGCCAGCGCGCGGCAACTGGCCTATGAAATGCCCTATTTTATCAAGCGCAAGCAAAACAGTCGTCTGCTGATTGAAGATTTGGTTGCCGAAATCAAACATATACGCCAAAACGGCAGCGAACTCGAAAAAAATTATTTGGCAGGCGAGATTGAGCGTGCCTATTTAGAAAAAGAAATTTCACGCATGTACGAGCGATTGGCGCGCAACGGGCGTGATATCGGCCAAATCAGCGACAAACTTGCCAAATTAAAACAGCGCAAAAATATCGGCGAATAATCTGCACGCAACATCCTCCCCTTTTTTAAACTTGTGCATAAGTTTGTGAACAAGTCGCATCCGGGCTTGCCAAGTTCATAAAGTTAATGAATAGTTAAGAAAAAACAACAGGGTGATTCTTAAATATCATGGATTTTGAACCTCAATATGTTTCCTTAACAACGGATCGCATCGAGATTTGCGCATCCCAAGCCTTTACGGATGAGGATGATTGTTGCGCGTATTATCTCAAAATTGAGAACAATTCTGATGCACCGATTATGGTCCTGGGCAAAGACCTAAATATCACGGATACGCAAGGTCATCACTTCGTCACCTCTGACCATACTTTCAAAGGCGAAATTTTAGAACTAAATCCGGGTGAATATTTTGAATTTGAAGACATGATGCCCACCCTGCCCGGCACAGCGGTTTTGTACGGCACTTGCCGCATCATCAAAGAAAATCGCGCGCAAGATATCAAAATTCCGGCTTTGGAATTGGTCTCGTCTCAAAACAGTGCCGTTGTCTTTAACTAAAAATCTTTCATAACTTTAATGATATCCTCCAAGACCTGCTCGGGTGACCCGAAAAAATCAATATTGATATCATCTTTTAAGATTGTGCACATTTTTTGTGCCGCGCGATATAAGCAAAACGGCGTTTTAAAATAAGTGCCGTAAAGCATCGAATCATCAATATGAAGATTGATTTTGTTTTGTGCACAAAAGTCGGCTTTGGCGCGATTCCACAACTCATTGGGCACAAAAAACGAGCCGTCATCAAAATATTGCACCATATCTTGCTTGTCAAAATAATCAAGTAGCGAAAAAATATGGTCATACGGTATATCATACGTTTTCAAAAAGTTTTTGACCTCATCTTCAGGTGACCCGCTTAAAATATAAATTGTGATATTTTTTGCTTTGGCCGCATGCAAAAAAGCACCGAAAAATGCCGGATCTCTGTTCAACACACCATGATAATCAATGCCGATTTTCATTGGCCGGACTCGTCTGCAAATAACTCTTTGACGGAATTCGGGCTAAGCAACGAGAGCGGATATAATTCGACATTCGGTGCCGAAATCGTGTCGGTAATCGTATAATCAACCGCAAACACCGTTCCGTCTTTGCCGGCCAAAAATTTGCCGATCAGCGGAATTTTGCCCATCAGCGAATTGAGCCCGTAGGCCGGCGACACCACGCCCTGAATATTGATATCTTCATTGATTCGGTTGACCGAGCCGGTCGCCGTCAGGCCGATGACATTACCGAACATCTTGGCATCATTGATGGTCAAAACTTTGCCGGCATAGGTAAACGGCGCATCAAAATGTGAAAACACCAATCCGTCACCTTTAAGCAAATCAAGCATGCCCGAAAATGACGCCACCGTCAACAATTTGGTCAAAAGCGGCGTGTTATAAATCTTAAAGTCGCGAATTTGCGCATGTCCGATAAATTTTTTGTTGGGCTCTCGTTTGGCCTCGATTTTAAGATTGCCGCCGCTCATATTTTCATACAAACGCAAAACTTTGAGCGTACTGCCCGCATTGTTGCTTTCAATCATCAGGCGATGTTCTTGGTTGATATGCGGTGTATAATCCAAATTAAATTTGATGGATTTATCCGCACCCAAGTTGCCGACCATGTGCACCTCGTCAAATCCGATACCGTTTTTAATGGTTGCACTGCCTGCAAAATTTTTAATCGGCGTATCCGGGTTGGTCCACAAACTGCTGACTGCGATAAAAACATCGGTATCCGGCCACGTCTCAAGGCCGTCATCATCATTACTTAAGGCCTCGGTCTTCGGTTTTTTCTTTTGGTCTTCATCACGACTGTCAAACAGACTCTCTAAATTATAACTGCTCCCGCTGATATTGATTTTCACATGTTGTTGCTTTGTATTGCTATATTCTATTTTGGCCGCAGCCGATGTTTTGTTGCCTTCAATATTTGAAATGTTGATTGTTTGCACTCGAGAGCGATTGTCAAGGCTGATATCCCCTTTCATTGAAAAATCATCCGATTTCAGTTCAAACAACGGAACACGCGTCAGATGCCCGTCTTTTATCACCAATTTTGTATGAATACTGCCTGCTTTATCAACCGGTTTGACAAGACCGAAAAAACTATAATCAAGTGCCATATGCGTCAAATCGGCCTTGATATCCATTTCGCTCACATTATTTTTTGTCGTGATATCGGCATTGACAAAGGCATAACCTTCCATATAAGGTGCTTGCAAAAGTGTTTCTTTTAAGCCGAGTTTTTCGCCTGTTTGATTATCATATGTCAAGGCAAAATGCCCTTTGCTTTCAGTATCTTTTTTAGAAAAATCAATACCATAGTCAAACTGGACGGGAATGGTGCCAAACAGGGCATGTCCTTTGGCGTTCAGTCCGTTTTCAGTCACTTTTAAATCTGCACGGGAAGCGCTCAAATCTTTGCCCTCAAAAACATTTTTAACAATCACATCATGCAAAATCGCCGTTGTTTTGACCTTGATATCTTCAGATTTTAAATCCTCATAAAGTTCAAAATTAAGGTTCAGATCAATATCGACACGTCCCTGCACTTTTTTGGGATCAATGCCTAAATCTTTGGCAAACTCAAGCGGCGGATGGTTGATGTATTCCAATGCCTGTTTAATCGACGTTTGACCTTGAATGCTGATATCGATAAAGTTGTGTTCTTCCGCCAAATCATATAATTTAACATGCCCTTTATCGATTTTAAGGCCGTCCGACATCCCTTTTTCCACTGCAATATCAATGATTCCGATATCAAATTTGGCCGTTCCGTCAACATCGGTGACTTTAGGCATCTCTTCCATATACCAAATCGTTCCGCCGGTGATATGTGCCACACCTTCGAGTGTTTTAAGTTCGACCGATTTTAAGTTTTGATCATAGGCCCATTCAAAATGAAAATCCGCATCCTGATAAGTCCCGCCATAGAGATTATCCTTGCACCAACGCCAAGCAGGTTCGGAATAATATTTCGGCCAGAATTTTGCCAAGTCATCCATCGACAATTCTTTGGTTTTGGCATTAAGTGAGAGTTTTAAATCATCCAGCGACTTTTCAAAAAAGTATTTTTGATAACCCGTCACGGCAACACCCAGTTGCACCGTCTGGTCTTGCATTTGCAAAACCGCTTTTTTCAATCTGATTTCATCCAGACCGCCTTTGACTTCACCCTTAAAATCCAAAGCATCAATCGGATAATCAAAATGATGATTGTCTTCAAACACAATCGTTCCACCCGATGTTTTAACACTGAAATCAACCTTTTTGAAAGCGGAATCTATGTTGGCCGTTAAATCTTCGGGATTTTCAATGATTTTTGCAAAAT
>JAGCTK010000046.1 GCA_017963715.1 Alphaproteobacteria bacterium
ATCCAAGACACGCAGCGAGCGCTCAACCTCTGCCGTAAAGTCAACGTGGCCCGGAGTATCAATGATGTTGATACGATGGCCTTTCCAATAGCATGTTGTGGCGGCAGATGTAATGGTAATACCGCGTTCCTGCTCTTGTTCCATCCAGTCCATGGTGGCGGCACCGACATGCACATCACCGATGTTGTGTCAAATAACGTTATAGTACAGGATTCGCTCTGTAGTAGTTGTTTTACCGGCATCAATATGTGCCATGATGCCGATGTTACGATATAATTCCAATTTATGTGTACGAGGCATTCGTCAAACCTTTCGTTAGAACTTATAGTGTGAAAACGCTTTGTTTGCTTCGGCCATTTTATGCGTATCTTCACGCTTCTTCACGGCACCGCCGCGGTTGGCATAAGCATCCAAAAGTTCACCGGCCAAACGATCTGTCATCGTTGTTTCCGAACGTTTCAAAGCGGCAGCCAAAATCCAACGGATAGCCAAGGCTTGACGACGATCAGCCCTCACCTCACACGGAACTTGGTATGTCGCACCGCCCACACGGCGAGAACGAACTTCAACCATCGGTTTAACATTTTCAAGTGCTTCGGCAAATACAGCCAAAGGATCTTGTTTTGTTTTGGAAGCGATGATGTCGAATGCCGAATAAACAATCTTTTCGGCAACGGCTTTTTTACCGTCTTCCATCACGTTATTTATAAATTTCGCGACAACCTTATCACCGTATTTGGCGTCGGGAAGCACGACTCTTTTAATTGCACTATGACGACGTGACATCTGGTATTCTCCTATTTAGGTCTCTTAGCGCCGTATAAAGAACGACGTTGACGACGTTTAGACACACCTTGCGTATCCAAGGTACCGCGAATAATATGATAACGAACACCAGGCAAGTCTTTCACACGGCCTCCTCTAATCAGCACCACTGAGTGTTCTTGAAGATTATGACCTTCACCAGGGATATAGCTGATTACTTCAAAGCCGTTCGTTAAGCGAACACGGGCTACCTTACGCAAAGCGGAGTTCGGTTTTTTAGGGGTTGTTGTATAAACCCTTGTGCAAACACCACGCTTTTGCGGACAAGCCTTCAAAGCCGGAACTTTGTTTCTCTTCACTTTCGGTGTTCGTGAGTTACGAATTAACTGATTAATTGTAGGCATCACAAATTTCCTTTAAGTTTATTAAATTAACACAAATACCCGCTTGACAATCGGCGACGATTCTCAAGCAAGTGTGCGCAATATACCAAAAGATTGATAAGAGTCAAGCAATTTTTTTATAAATTTTGCCATCAATGATAACATTTTCAAACAACCAGCATCATACCGGAATCATCATCTTCCATTCTTTTGAGAAAGCGATCAAGTGTTTGACGATTGACATTCAATTTTCTTGAGATGGCGGCTTTAGGCATACCCTCATTTAATAGGCTTTGAATACGCCTCACATTTTTAGATAACTTGAGCGCTTTGGCTTTTGATTCTAAGGGACGACCGAGTTTGATACCTTGTGCTTTTTTGGACGTTAATGCCGCTTTGGTGCGCTGCGATATTAAGTTTCGCTCAATCTCGGCCGACAAGCCGAAAGCAAATGCCAACACCTTGCTTTGAATATCATTTCCCAAATGATAACGCTCTTTGATTGTGATGACCTGACAATTTTTATTTAGGCAGGTTTGCAAAATGCTCATCACCTCTAAAATTGAGCGGCCCAATCTTGAAATCTCGGTTGTGATTAAAACATCGCCGTCGGTTAATTCATCTAAAAGTGTTCCCAATTCTCTCTTACACAGCGGCTTTCTTGATGATATTGATTCTTCTACCCATTGACCGATTTTAATATTGTGTTGAACGGCATATTGTTTAATTTCATATTCCATATGTGTAAATGCCTGATTTGAAGTGCTTTTGCGGATGTATGCATAAATCATGTTTTTAAGTCCTTATCCAAAATGTATTCCTTCAATTATTTATTTGAAATTCCATTTTTTTTTCAAGACCTTACCTGCATCATTTAAACGGTGGTTTAAATCATACACTTGTTGCAAAGAAATGATTTTTTATAATGTATTGATTTTACGATATAAAAAATTTTAAAAAAAATCAAAAAATGTGCTTGATTTAAACCACCGTTTAAATCATACACCTAAAACACCGAAAAATAACGCCGTTTCAAAGAGATATAAAAAAGTCACTTATCACAAAAAAGTGCTCAAAACAGGGGGTTGAAAGAGTGGATCCTCGGGTCACGCCCGAGGATGACAAGAAAACAATTCCATCAATAACCATAAAAAATCACAATGTTTTGACCTATGATGCATTTTAGCGCTTGACAAACTTTAAAAAAAGAACCAAACTAGAACATATTTTAACAACAAAGGTGTATTATGCTAACCACAAAACAGTACAAACTGTTGATGTTTATCAACAAAGTCACCAAAGAAACCGGCTGTGCTCCCTCGTTTGATGAAATGAAAGATGCTGTCGGGCTAAAATCAAAATCAGGCATTCATGCGCTTTTAAGTGCTTTGGAAGAACGTGAATTTATCAAAAAATTACCGCACAAGGCTCGTGCGCTTGAGGTTTTGCGTCTGCCAAAATTTAAGCCCTCGGCCATTTTGGAAGAGGAAAAAAAGCGCGAAATCGCCCTTTCTCATGCGGCAGCACAAATTCCGCTCTACGGCAAAATTGCAGCCGGCACACCGATTGAGGCCATTGCCGATGAAACCGAGATGATATCCGTTCCGTTTGAGATGGTTGCCAAAGGGCGCTATTATGCCTTGCATATTGAAGGCGATTCGATGATTGAAGCCGGTATTTTAGACGGCGATACCGCCATCATTAAAAAAACCGACACGGCTGACAACGGTGCCATCGTTGTTGCCCTCATCGACGGCCATGAAGCCACACTCAAAATTTTGCAAAAAAAAGGCAGCGAAGTTTGGCTTGTTCCATGCAACAAAAATTATCAAACGCGCATTGTCGATGCCGGACATGTCAAAATTCAGGGCGTTTTGAGTTCTATCATTAGCCATTATGCATAAAATAAGGAAGATTTCTGATGATTAACGTTGTGATTTATTCTGAAAATACTGTGTTTAAGACAGATCTTGCACACCAAATCAAAACATGGTCTCAAGATTATACAACCGACGAAACGGCCACACCCGATATTGTTATCTTAGATGAAAAGTCGGATGATGTGGACACCATACGGCAAAAATATGACCGTGTTCCCGTGTTTGTCTTGCTCAAAAAAGGGCAAAAAAAGTTGCCGGACACGCCGTTTATCAAATATATGACAAAACCTTTCGGATTAAACACTTTTTTGGATGCTATGCAATCGGCGCTCAACCTTATTTATTCGTCACAGGCCGGCATTGTCAAGTTTAACGGTTATGAATTGTCGCCTTTGGAAAAAGAATTGAAAAATCTTAAAACAGGCGAACGAGCCAAACTGACCGAACGTGAAGTGATGATGCTGTTATACCTTTATAAAACAAAAGGAAGCGTCACAACCAAAAATGATTTGTTGATTGAGGTATGGGGGTATAGCCCCGATGTATCGACACATACGATTGAGACACACATTTACCGCTTGCGGCAGAAATTGGAAAAAAATCCCGATTGGCCGGCCGTTATTTCAACCGAAAACGGCGGTTATAAACTCAACTTTTAGTCTGTTGTGACAAGCAATTTTGAGAACAAGCCTTTTCTTGCATTTGGCTCACCATTTTTGTGTTGTCAAAATTGCACGAAAAATCACCGGCCATATTGTTGTCATAATCACAACCGCATTTATTATCTTCCGAGCAGGTACAACTGTTTGGATAATCATAAAAACATTTTTGGTGCATATCTTACCTCCTTTTTTGAAGATAAGACCTCAAAACACTTTTGACCATTCTACTTTCGTTTAAAACAGGCGGCTATCATGTATTAAATCTTGCCGTGACAATGCTTATATTTTTTGCCGCTCCCGCACGGACACAAGTCATTTCGTGCCACTTTTCCCCATGTTGACGGATCATTCGGATCGATGTCTTTTAAGTCGCCTTTTGTTGAGGGTTTGCCTGACAAAACGTTTTCCGGCGCATCATGAATCTCATTTGTTTTGATATTTTGGGCGCTTTGAGCCGGCTCTAATTGACTTTGATCGGTATTGGCTCTGATAATGGTGCGACATGTC
>JAGCTK010000047.1 GCA_017963715.1 Alphaproteobacteria bacterium
CAAAGCACTTGATGGGTTGTGTGCCTTATTTTTATAAAAAAGGCTTTTTGGATGAGGCGGCTTACTGCTATTTTTTGTTGGGTGAGATGTATCGTCTGACGCAAACATATGATGTGGCGGAAATGTTGTTTGATCAGGCATTAAAAATTTACCATAAAGTGGAAAATGATTGCGGAATTGCCTTAATGCACCTTGTCAAAGGTATATTGTTGCTTGAGGAAAAACGTTTTAATGAGGCCAAAGACTGTTTGTCGGAGGCTGAAAAACTCTATCAATACAACGGTGATGAAAAGGCTTTGGCAGATGTGCTTTATTTTTTGACTTTGGCGTATCAGGGCCAAAACGATACGAAAAAGGCTCAAGCCACGTTCAAAAAATTGAAACGGCATATCAAAGAACATCATTTATCTTTTTTGTATGCAGAGGCGGACAAACCGAGCAATCCAACGCTCTGACAGAGTTGCGTTCTTTTGAAATATAACTTTACAATATCTCAGATGTTTTATATAGTCACCTTGATGCAACAATCATAAGGAAATAAAATGCTTTATAAGGCTTACTTGCGCACCTTTTTGATATATCTCGGATTTTTTGCCGGTTATGTGCTTGTTATGCTGTCGGCCAGACTTTTAACTACCGAACATTTGGCTTTGAGCGAAGATTGGGGGTATGTTGCCGTATTTGGCCTATTGTTTACATCTGTTGCGGGTTTTGTTCGTCCGTGTCGGAAAATGTGGAGCCTCTTTTTGTTATATATCATTTTGTACTTAGCGGCGGCGCTGACAAAAAGGTGGAACGGTATGATTTTATCGGAACGTGAGATTGTGCATACGCTTTGTTTGGCTACTTTTTTATATGCTTTTGTTGCAATACTGATGGGTGCGGCCGAATACATCAAATCCAAAATATTAAAGGCAATAGGCATTGTGTTGTATGTTGTCACGCTTTTGATGCCGATGGTGATGATATTTTATTTTGTACTCAACAAGGCTGTGTTTTCGGCTGATATCGCATTGACGCTTTTCCAGACCAATTCGGCCGAAATCATTGCTTATCTTCAAGACCAAAATTGTGTTTTGTGGCTTGTGGCATCTTTGGCTGTCATCGGTTTGGTCGGTGGACTGATTTACTTTTTTGCCGGGCTCAAATATGATGCACGGTTTTTCAAGACGGTATGGGTGTTAAGTGTTGCGGTGTTTGTGTGGTCTGGACTAAAAGTGTTTCCGAAAATCAATGTCAATTTTGCCTATCACATCTCATATCATGTATATGAAACCTTAAAAACTTTTGCTCTGTATGAAAAAAGCACGAATGAACGCTTGACTCAAATTGAGGCATTGCGCGGGCAGGTGAGTTCGGCATATCAAAAAGGTATTTTTGTCTTGGCCATCGGCGAATCGCAAACGCGTGACCATATGAGTGCGTATGGATATGACCGCCAAACAACGCCGTGGCTTGATGATATCAAAAAAAATCAAAATGTCATCTTGTTTGATCAGGCATATTCCAATCATACACATACCGTTCCGACTTTGAGTTATGCTTTAAGTTCACAAGATCAATATCATGACAAAACTTCGGATCAGGCATTATCTTTGATTGAGATTGCAAAAGCGGCAGGTTTCCATGTGTATTGGATATCCAATCAGCCCAAAGACAGTATTTTTGTTACGCCGCTGACGGTCATGGCCTCGCTGGCTGACAAACAGATTTGGCTTAATGGATCCGTTGGCGATAAAATGTCGACCGAATATTATGATGGAAAATTGGTCGATGTTCTGCAATATCTGAAACCGGCTGAAAAATCGTTGATTATTTTGCACTTCATGGGCTCGCACGGTGCTTATCGTGACAGATATCCGGCCAAATTTGATGTTTTTAAAAGCCAAAATAAATTTGTGGACGCTTATGATAACAGTATTTTATATACGGATTTTGTGTTGCAATCAATTGCGGAGACTTTAGAACATAATGAAAACTTTAAGGCGCTTGTCTATTTTTCCGACCATGGCGATGACGCCGACCATAAACGCGGTCACGAAAGTTCACGTTTTACATATGAGATGAGCCGCATTCCGCTGTTGATTGTGGCATCCGACGAGTTGGCAAGTGAGGATCATTTTAAAACACTGCAAGCACAAAAGCATGTGATTTTTACCAATGATCTGATTTATGATTTGATGCTTGATTTGATGCAAATCAAGGGTGTGCAAAAAGACGAAGCCTACAGTTTGACCGGCGGACATTATATACTCAATCGTGATAACGCTTTGACGCTTCACGGGCAAAAAGCCTTGAAAGACGAAAACTAATTTTTAGTCTGGCTGATGACGGACGTCACATTGTCGGTTGTTAAAATGGTCGGCAAAATGACATATTGCGGTGTGTCTTTTGCATAAAAGACATAAAGCGGAATACTGCTTCGGCCGTACTTTTTCAAGGCTTCAAAGATATGTGAGTCTTTGTTGGTCCAATCGGCCTTAAAAAGTTTGATGCCATTTCGGCGGGCAAATTCTAAAAATTCATCCGAATTTAAAACCGTGTGCTCGTTGACAAGACAGGTCAGACACCATTTGGCGCTGAAATCAATGAAGACCGGATCCCCCTGTGCAATTGCAGCCTCAATGTCGTCTTCACGATAAGGCGACCAGGCATCTGTATGTGTGTGGTCAAAAATTTGATAACATAAAACCCATAAAAGCCATATCAGTGTCAAAACAATCGGCACACTCAAAATATACTTCACACGGCGCATCCAACGTCCGGGTTTGGGCAACAGTTTTTTGACGATAAAGGGAAACATCTCAAGGGCTGCAAAGGGCAAAGCGTATCCGAGACTTAAAAATAAAAAGACCGGAAAATAAACGGCGGCGCGTTCGAATAACGCATATCCGACGGCAGCGCCCATAAAGGGTCCCGTGCACGGGCTGGCAATCAGCACGGCAAAAAATCCCGTTAAAAAAGAATTGAGCGACGAAACTTTGTGTATTTTGGCACCAAATGGCAGATGAAAATGTATCAATTCGAGCGACTGCAATAAAATGATTCCAAAGAGTATCATCATAAACACAACAAAAGCGGGCGATTGAAGTTGAAAACCCCAACCGAGTGCGGCGCCCGTTGATTTTAAGATATATAAAATGCCGGCAATCAATAAAAATGATGCGACGACGCCCAAAGTATAGAACAATGCTCTGAGGTATCTTCCTTTTTTAAAGCGAGAATCGTTGACCATTTGGATGGCTTTGAGACTTAAAACGGGAAAAACACAGGGCATCAAATTGAGCAACAAACCGGCGCAAAAAGCGGTGAGCAAAATAAAAATGAGGTTAGGCTTTTTGGGGGTAATATCAAAGGTATAAGAGCCGTTTTGCGAGATAAAAAGGCCGCTTTGGGGAATAGCGTCAATACCGTCGGTCCGAATATTCAAAAGGCTTTTGCCGTGTTCAAAACGCAAGATTTGCTCGGCATCTGCATTAAATACGTGTTGTGTCGGGATAAAATAAGTGTCGTCGGGGAGTTTGGCCTTTGTTGTCAAAATCAAATCCTGACCGCTTTGTGATATAAAAACTTTTTCTTTGAAAGGCAAAGGAAATGTCAGCAATGCCTGTTGATAATTCTGCGGTGATATTTCCAAGAGTTTGGAAAACAAAACTTCAACTTCTTCCGGCTCGCAATAATCTTTGCAGGCTGTCCATGAAATGCGAATGGCGGCATTGTCTGAAATATCGGAATATGCAAATAAATAACAGGCCGCTTTACCATAGCCGTATTGGGTGATGATATCTTCATACAAAAATTTTTCGGGCGCGCTTTGATTGAGAAGATCGGCACTCATATTTTCAAATTCAAAACTTGTCGGTACACCGGCATCTCCCGCATTTTGGTATGAAATATGCCAACCGTCTTTGAGGTTAAAACAAGCAAGCATTTGATTGTTCATTGTCAAGCCGATGTCGAGGCTTAATTTGTCGTTTTCAAAATAAGGCTGCGCGGCCTGCGCATTGAAGGCCACCAGTCCAAATAACAAAAAAAATAAAATCTTTTTCAAAATTTATAACCTGTTTTATCCGTTTTCAGTTGCTAAGATAATTCATAAAACCGATACGTCAAGAAGTAAAGCAAAAACGCAAATATTTTGTAAAAAAATTGGTTGTTATAACAAATATTTTTCGATAAATTTCGCAAAAACACACATAATGGAATGGTATTTATTTTTTTAGACTATATCAAAAGACATATTGACATCTAAAAATAAAACCGATAAGATGAAAAAAAATGAGTTAAACCTTTCTAATTTTTGGAGAAGAAACATGAAAATAAATCAAAAAGGGCGTTCTATGATTGAGATGCTTGGTGTTTTGGCTATTATCGGTGTTTTGTCAGCCGCCGGCTTGATCGGTTATCAAAAAGCGATGATGAAACATAAGGCCAATAAGACAATCAATCAGATGGCGACGATTATTAATAACATTCATAATGCATTTGCCAATATGGCCGCTTCGCAACACCCCTATGCAAATATGGGTGGTACTGACGCAGCAGAAGCAACTCAAAAAATGATTGCCTTAAATGTGTTTCCGGATGAAATGGTCAGAACTGAAAGTGGTGTCAAAAAAGTTTATAACGTCTATCAAGGTGAAGTGACAGTTACGTTTACGGCTGATGGTGATTCTTTTAATCTTGATTTTCAAAACTTGCCTAAAGATGTCGCTATTGCCATCGGTACAATCGATTGGGGTACGTCAGATGCGAGCGGTTTGCAAGAAGTTTCAATCGGCGACGAAACAACATCTAATCCGTAATATAGAGAGGAAGTATAAAAAAGGCCCGATTCGACGGGCCTTTTTTTGTGGTGTTTACCAAATTACATCTTAACAATAAACGGCGGTAAAATCGCGTTGCCATTCAAACGGTTGAGTACTTTGACGTCATCAAATTCCTGCAGGGCTTTCATCAAAGGAAGATTGCCGCCGCTTTCACTGAAGCGTGTCAGTTTTTCTTGCAGGGTTTCACGTCTCGGATAATAGGTGAGGATAAACTTTTGGCTTGAATCGATGCCGGCCAAATTTTTGGCTTTGACAAGTGCGTGTTGCAAACCGCCCAGTTCATCAACCAAATGCAATTGTTGTGCCGCACGTCCGAGCCAGACACGTCCGCGTGCAATTTTATCCATCTCGGCCATATCAATATGGCGTGCTTTGGCCACTTTTGCGGTAAAGTCTTGATAAATGTCATCCAGCGATTTTTCAAATACGGCCTTTTCGGAATTGGACAATGTGTGATGAATGCTTAAAATACCGGCATTTTGGCCGAATTTGACTTGTGCCCAGTTGATATCAAGTTTGTCCATTAACCCGTTCACCACAAATTTGCCGCCCAAGACGCCGATAGAGCCCGTGATGGTGGCGGGATCTGCAAAAAGATAATCACCGGCAAGCGAGATAAAATATCCGCCGGATGCGGCATACGAGCCCATCGAGACCACAACCGGAATATTCTTTTGAGCCTTAAAATCTTCTACAGCAGCGCGGATTTCATCAGAGGCTGTATAACTGCCGCCGGGGCTGTTGATACGCAAAACAAGAGCCTTTAAGTTGGGGCGCTTTTTGAGTTCTTCAAGTTGTGCCAACACGGTTTCGGAGCCGATGACGGCTTCACGCAGAGGAGTTTGCGTGCTTTCGCCGCTGTCAATGATACCCTCTAAAACCCAAAAGGCCACTTCGGGCAAACGATCGTCATCACGCTCGCCGATGTGCGACATATAATCTGCCATGTCATAGGGTTCGGCCGAATATTGTTTTTGAAGCATATCGTTTAGTTGATACCGATAGCCGATATGGTCAATGAGACCGACTGTTAAGGCATCATCTGCAAAAATCGGGGCTTGATCAATGAGTTTTGTGATTTTTTCGCTGTCCAAATGTCTGTTTTGAGCCATCATTGCGGTCAATTCATCATAAAAGCCACGGCCGAGATTCTCGATTTCTGCCTTGTATGCCGGTGTGAAATCGGCGTTCATCAACGATGACATTGCGGTTTTATATTCATAACGGGTATAAAATTCGGGTGTGACACCGATTTTTTGCAAAATATTTTTGAAAAACGGCACTTCGATATTGACGCCCGTCATGCCGATATGCCCGTGCGGCTGAAGCCAAATTTCATCAAACAATGTGGCAAAGGCATATTCTTTTGTGCCTTGGCCGAATGAGCCCATCGTGCTTGAAAACAGGTATGTTTTTTTGCCTTGAGACTTAAAATATGTTAAGGCTTCGGATATGTCTTGAATTTGCGCCAAATCAAGCGAGGTGATATTGAGCGTGGCGCTTAAAGCCTTGACGCGATCATCGGTTGCGGCAAAATTGATGGCACGAACCAAATCAAACACGCCGTAAACGGACTGGTCCATAAATTCGGCTACAAAATCATCTTGACGCACTTCGGCATAAGCGGTGTCTAAATCAAGTTCCAAAATTGCACTTTTGGGCATCGCGGCCAGTTTTGACTTTGGGCTCATCAGGCTCAAAACACCCAAGAGCATCAAAATAAAAATCAGGCCAAAGCCGGCAAATGCATAAACAATTGTTTTGCCAATCAGCCTCAAGGCCTTGTGTTGTTTGTGTTCCATAAAAAAACCTCTGTTGTCAAATCATACTTTTTACCTAAGATAAAACGCTTCAAAGGCAAAAACAAGGTTTTTCAAAAATTTACGGACAATAAAAGAGAGGAAAACATTTTTCCTCTCTTAAAATGACCTTATGCGCGGAGTGTTACAATCGAATTTAGATAGAAAATAACACGTGCAATCACAAGGAACCTTTTTGTCCGCGTATCATGATTTGAAAGCTAAATTCTATCTTAAACCATAACGCGCCGGAACATTAAACAAGATAAACCTCAAAACATTTTTTTCAAGGTAGCCTCAACCAAAGGCGAGGCTATTTATAACGAATGGTTACCCGATTGACGGGGCCGGCCGCTGCCTCGGCTTCGTCAACGGTATAAATGCGTCGCAGGACATATCCGGGCAATTCATCAAAACTGTTATAAGTTTTTGAGCCGACTTTAATCTTGCCGTTTTCAACGGTATATGTTCTTAATTTTCCTCTGCCGGCAGCACTGACTAATTCTTCGCAACTTTTACCGCCATGACCGCCTTCTTGGCAATAAATATAAACATTAGGCGACCAAGCCTTATTGTCGACGCTTGTGACATTTTCACCCAAAATGATGCTTTTAAGGTTGGGACAAGACGTAAACGCATTATTACCAATGGTTGTAACCGTATCCGGAATCACGATACTTTCTATGGCATTGTTATGGTTAAAAGTAGCCCAACCGATTTTTGTTAAATTTGCCGGCCAATTCCATGTTGCCAAATCGGTAAACTGCAAAGAACTGCTCCCTAATGTTGTGACGGAATCGGGAAAGGTTATATTCGTTAAACCTGTTAATGCAAAAGCGTGTTGGCCGATTGTTTGTAATTGAGAACCTTCTTCAAACGTGACATTTGTCAGATTGGTGGCGTGGGCAAAAGCGCGATCTCCGATACTTGTAATATCTTTTCCTATCACAACATTTTGAACGCTTGAAATGGGATATGTGCCGTCATCATTTTGAACATTCCAAGGCGTAATCGGCATGACATGTCCATCGCTTGTGCGATCATATTCTTCCGTCATAAAATAATCATAATCGGCCATGGCACCTTGGCCTGAAATCGTCAAAGTGCCGGTTGAAGTGTCAAACGACCATTCGCATGTGCTGTCGGCATTTTTGGCGCATGAGCCGGATGTCGGATTGTCTGCCCGTGCATTTTGACTTGCAAGCGATATTGCGGTGATGCTCAAAATTAAAAAACTGTTTTTCATATTTTTACTCCAGATTTAATTATTAAAAAAATCCACTTTGATAACCAAAGCGGAGGAGTTACAAAACCGTTACTGCACAGTCTTCTTTATTCGAGCAAAAGCCTTATCTCAGAAACTCCTCACATAAGGAGTGATGCAGTAAAAAGTGTTTTGTAGACACCATAACCCTTTTGGTTACAATACTACTATGACATCCAATGAAAGTATTGTCAAATAAAAAATGTTATTTTGAAAATTGAAATGAAAAAACATAAAAGCCGACTTTGGCCATGCCGTAGCGGCGCTCGTCTATAAGTTCGAAATTGTCGGGTAAAACAAGATTTTCGTTGTGGCGTGTTTCAATGATGCAAAGTGCGCCGTTTTTGATAAATCCGTTGTCTGTCAGATTTTTTAAGGCAATTTCATTAAGGCCTCGATCATAGGGCGCATCTAAAAAAACAATGTCATAAGCCGTTGATGAATGCGGCAAATGCGCAATGTCTGCTTTCATAATGTGAAAGCGAGATTTTTCTTTTTCAAAAAGTGCGGCATTTTTTTGAGCAAGCGTGGTGTCTTTATCAATGAAGCAAATCAATTTTGCACCGCGTGATAAGGCTTCAAAGCCGATGGCGCCCGTGCCGGCAAATACGTCTAAAACGCTTTTGTCTTCAAGCAGGCCGATTTTGGAATATAAAATGCTGAATATCGCTTCGCGCGCTCTGTCGGATGTCGGCCGAACGTTTTCATCCGAAGGGGCAAAGAGTTTTTTTCCGCGGTAGAGGCCTGCAACAATTCTTAACATTCAAACCGTCCGCCGAGTTGCTCTTTTAAAACTTTTTGAGGCACTTGCTTGAGTTCGCCTTTTTTAAGGTTGCCGAGTTGAAACGGCCCGTATGATACGCGAATAAGCCTTGCCACTTCAAGCCCTGCAAATTTCATCAGTTTTCTGATTTCGCGATTTTTACCCTCATTTAAGGTGACGGTCAGCCATGCGTTTGTGCCGTTTTGAGAATCAAGAACAAGGCTCAATTTGCCGTAACGAACGCCGTCTATCGTAACACCGTTTTCGATTTCTTTAAGTTTTGCCTCATCAATTTTGCCATGCACACGCACGCGATAACGACGAGACCATGCGTTGGCCGGCAATTCGAGTTCGCGCGCAAGGCCGCCGTTGTTTGTGAGCAGCAACAATCCCTCGGAATTTAAGTCAAGCCTTCCGACGCTCAAAACGCGTCCGATCTCAGGAGGCAATGTTTCAAAAACGGTTTGACGCCCTTTGTCGTCTTTGTGCGTTGTGACCAGCCCGACAGGCTTATAATATATAAAGAGTTTTGTGGCTTCAATTTCGGGCAATTTTTCGCCGTCAAACAAAACGATGTCGCCGTCTTTGACATTAAAAGCGGGGGTTTTGACAATCTCGCCGTTGACGCTGATGCGTTGCTCTAAAATATATTTTTCGGCATCCCTACGAGAACAAACGCCCGAACGCGCGATATATTTTGCCAATCTTTCGTTCATCTTAACTTATCCTTATTAAATTAGTGCGA
>JAGCTK010000048.1 GCA_017963715.1 Alphaproteobacteria bacterium
CTCACACGAGGTGAGGGTCGAAAGGAGGAGATGAAAACAAACATCTATATTGAGTTTAACAATACATCTTCATATAAGCACAAAAAAATGAATTTGTCAACACTTATTTTTAAAAATGTGTAAAATTTAAACAAAAAAGTGCTTTACATCTTGTTTTTTTATGTTATATTGCGCTTACTTCCGAGAATGCGGATTGATATTCAATCCCGCTATAGATGTATGGTTTATGGCTATCGGGACAATAACAACTTTAATAAATATAAGGAAAATTTTATGAAAAGTATCGTAACAGCTAAGAAAAAACCCTCTCGGCGCTATGGTGTCAACCTTTGGGGTGACGCAAACAGCCCGATTAACAAAAGAAATTATGCCCCCGGACAACACGGCCAGAGAAGAAAAAAGACCTCTGACTATGGCGCTCAATTGTCTGCAAAACAAAGATTAAAGACATATTACGGCAATATTTCGGAAAAACAGTTCCACAAATATTATGAAGAAGCCATCCGTCGTACGGGTGATTCTGCCGAAAACTTGGTCGGTTTGCTCGAGTCGCGCTTGGATAACCTTGTTTACAAAGCAAAGTTTGTGCCGACTGTGTTCGCATCACGTCAGTTTATCAATCACGGACATGTAACCGTCAACGGTAAAAAGGTTAATATTCCTTCTTACATGCTCAAGACAGGTGATGTCATCGAAGTGAGAGAAAAGTCAAAGACAATGGCCATGGTGTTGGCAAGTGTCGAATCCAACACAAGAGAAACGCCGGATTATTTGGAAGTCGATTCTAAAAAGTTGACGGCAAAATACACATTCGTTCCTAAATTTGCGGATATTCCGTATGCCGCATTGATGGAACCGAATCTTGTGATCGAGTTCTACTCAAGATAATAAGACACAAAACATTAAAACAAACCCCTGCTTTTATTAAAAGAGCAGGGGTTTTATATTTGACGTGTTAAATTCTATTGAAAACGTCTGACATAAATGTCAAATTTGTTGGCATCGGCCGCAGACCAACCCATGATATAATGGTCACCCATACAAATCAAAGGTGTACCGAGACTTTCTTGCGGCAGATTGAATTTTTTTGCACACTTTAACAATAAGTCAAAATTCTCTGGTGTGCGCACATTGAGGTTTTGCATTTTCAAATCAGGATACTTTTGTGCAATATACTGGCTGGCATGATGACAATGCGGGCAGGAAGATTGATAGAAAAAGTAAATTTGAGAATCGCTGATATCTTGCGCGCCGAGAGATTTGTCTTCATCACAGGCACCAAGCAATAAAACACCGGCTAAGGCCAAAATTTTTGCAAAGTTCTTCATTTTAACAATCCTATTCAATGCAACAATCAACGGCTTTTCTGACAAATGCTTTCATCTTGGAAAGCGCACCTTGGGGCTTTGCCTCGACTTTGACATCTTCTTTGATAACGACCGACTCGGAAATTTTGTCGGCCAATTGCTTGACTTCTTCAACACTGTCACCGATCCACTTGGCATCTTGCACGGAAAGCATATTCATATTCAAGCCCCAGAAAAGACAATACATATCGTATGCTTTATTAAACAACTCATAGGCTTGCTCTTTGTTGCCGAGAGATTGTTGTTTTGTGCCGACTTCCATCAAACGCATAGATGTTGCAAGCAAGTGTTTTGAAATGCACCACACTTCACCCTCATAGGAGGGAATAATTTTTTGCATCAAGCGTTTGCGTGTTTCGCGCACATCTTCAATCAGGTCATAAAACGCGGTTTTGCCTGTTTTTGCACCTGAAAATACAAGGTGCTCTTCAATCGAAATCAAATTCATAATGGCAATTGTCAAATCTTGATCGGAAGATAAATCTTTGGGGTTAACCTTTTTGGTCGCATCTATACGCTCAACAAATTCTTTGACGCTTTGGGCTTTTTTCATTCTTAAAATCCTTATATTGCGAAGATATTCAATCTAAAAAAGAAGAATAATAAGGCTTTTGTAAAATTGCAATGATTTTTTTATCAAAATTATATAAAAAATATTTTTTTGACAATTTTTTATTTTTTGTCTTGAAATTCAAAAAAATCGGGCGTATACTTAAAAATGCTTAAATATATTTATAAACCCTAATTATTTGTTGTATTATGATGAATTTAACAAAGCAAGAAAGGCACGCATGTGCCACCGATTTTCGTAAGAGGATAGAGTTTACCTCACAGAGGGCTCAAGCCGTCAGAGAACTCAGTAATAAAGAGAATCTTGATGAAGCCGATGAGGTGCGCATCTCAATACTCTTTAACAAACCGGCGTATACTCTCGGATGTGAACTGGAGTATATGACATTGTGCCAGAGACTGGCAAATGATCCGAGATTCGAGAATCGTGCAAAAACCTTTCAATCAAAAATTAAAAGATGAGCCAGAAAAACAACAAAATGCCGGAGGCTCAAGGAGCCGGAAGGCAGATTGATGCGGACATTGTCAAGGCCGCCTGGATGTTGCTTGAGCGTCACAGCTACCGCGATATCCCTATCACACCAGATGAGATTGAGACCGTCAAAGCGCTGTTTTTACCTTCTGCATCTGATAAAGAAAAAGCAGAAGCCTATCAGACAATGATGGAGCCCTATGAAATTCTCATTTCATATGCGTGGAAAATGCCTGAGTTACATGATGATGCGTTCCGTTTTTGGGATGCCATCTTAAAAGATGAGAAAAGCTTGTTTTCGGGCAATTCTATCATCAGAATATTGGGAGACAGGCCAAATGAAGACCTGGTGACGATTTTTAAGCATCACCGGAAAAAGTTCACGGCGGATCCCGTGATTCGAAATCTTCTGTATGTCAGCGTTGATCAACGCTTGGCAGAGGGGCCCTTCGATTTCAAAACCAGAACTTGCGGCGCTTGGAGCGATCGTGAGAGAAAACTCTGGATTGACATTTTAAATTTATTAAAGTAAAGCAAAAGCCCTGAGGATAATAACCTCAGGGCTTTTGTGCTTTTAAATAGTGATGAACTATATTTTTTTGTCTTTTGATGTGCAGTAGGCTGCTATCGGACAATGCGGGCAATCAGGGTGCACTGCTTTGCAGGTATACCGCCCAAACAGCACAAGCCAGTGATTGGCATTTTTAATATAGGCGGGCGGCAAAACGGTTGTTAAATCATCTTCGACGTCACGCGGGGTTTTGCCTTGAGACAAATCAAGCCGATGTGCGATTCTGAACACATGAGTATCAACCGCCAAGGCGGGCTCATCAAACCACACATTTAACACGACATTGGCCGTTTTGCGTCCGACACCGGGCAAATTTTCAAGATTTTCACGAGAAGACGGCACTTTGCCGCCGTATTTGTCAATCAAATCTTGGCTTAACAGCATAATATTTTTGGCTTTGTTGTTATAAAGCCCGATGGTTTTAATGTATGTTTTAAGACCATCCAAACCTAAATCCAGCATTTTTTGCGGTGTGTCCGCAATTTCAAAAAGCGCTTTAGTTGCTTTATTAACGCCTTTGTCAGTGCTTTGTGCCGATAAAACGACGGCAACAAGCAGGGTGTAAGCATTTTTAAATTCGAGTTCACATTTCGGATGGGGCATCAACTGTTCAAAGATGCGCATAATCTCTAAAATTTCGGCTTTCTTTTTCATGCCTTGACGCCTCCGGCACCGGCGGCTTTGGGTGCAAATTCATCTAAGGGCCAACGTGGCCTCGGCTTAAAATCAAGCGGCGAGGTATAGCCTTTTTGAAAACGTTCCAAGCCTGCCCATGCAATCATGACGCCGTTATCGGTGCAAAACTTAATCGGAGGGGCGGCAAAAATGAGATGCTCATCATCAGCCAAAGCCTGTAATTTATTCCTTAAATATGTGTTGGCTGCAACACCGCCCGAAACAACAAGATGTCGTCCGTTCGGATATTTTTGTTTGAAAATCGCGACAGCCTTTTTGAGTTTACGGACAAGGCAGTCTGTAACGGTATACTGGAAAGAAGCGGCAATATCCGATATATCCTGCGGCAAAAGTTGCGCCGTTTTGATATCGCCGTCCGTTGAATAAGATTCAATGATTTTGCGAACGGCCGTTTTGAGTCCCGAAAACGAAAAATTGCAGTCATCCGAGTTCAAAAGCGGCTTTGGTAAATGAAAACGTTTTTCATCGCCCGAAGATGCCGCTTTTTCAAGCAAAGGACCGCCGGGGTAGGCCAACCC
>JAGCTK010000049.1 GCA_017963715.1 Alphaproteobacteria bacterium
ACCGATCAGGAAATCTTTACGCATGATGAACTCAAAAAAGTTTTAACGGCCGACAGATTGAACAAGTCGCCTGCGATTTTTGATATCACAAAACTCACCTGCATGAACGGTTGTTACATCAGGGCTTTGTCACCCGAGGCTTTTCATGCGCTCGCTCTGCCCTATTATCAAAAGGTTTTGACGCGCAAAGTCAATCTGCCGTTTTTAAGCACCGTGTTGCAACCGCGTGTTGAGACATTGGCACAAATTGAGGATCATATTGATTTTATCGAAAAATTGCCCGCTTATGATATAACGCTTTATCAAAACAAAAAGATGAAGACAGATGAGGCTGTTGCCAAAACATCGCTTAAACTCGCGCTTGAGGCGCTCAAAAAAGTTGATGTTTGGACCAATGAAAACCTTTTTGAAACGCTCAAAGGTTTGGCTGAAAGTCAGGGCTTGAAAAACGGCCAAATTTTATACCCTGTTCGTATTGCCCTTTCTGGCAAAGAAACAACCCCCGGCGGTGCAACCGAACTCGCCGTTGTTTTGGGCAAAGATGAAAGTTTAAGCAGAATTGAATATGCCTTAACCATTTTATAAAAGGATACTTTTGAAATGACAAACATAATTACGATGATGCCTGTTCGCCTGGCTGCCACCAGATTGCCCAACAAGCCTTTGCTTGATATCAACGGCAAAACTTTGGTGCAACGGGTGTATGAAAATGTTGAAAAAGTCATGCACGGCAAAACGGATATTGCCGTTGCGGCCGGTGACCAACAAATTGTTGATGAAGTCAACAAATTCGGCGGAACGGCCATTTTGACCGACCCGAAATTGCCGAGCGGAACAGACCGTATTGCCGCTGCGCTCAAAATTTTGGATCCCGAAGGCAAAAAATATGATATTGTCGTTGATTTTCAGGGCGACAACTTAAATGTTGACCCGAGTGTTTGTTTGCCGCTGATTGAAATGGTGCAAAAAACCGATTGCGATATCGCAACATGCGGTATGGTCATCAAAAATGATGAAGACAAGACCAACCCGAACGTTGTCAAAATCATTATGGGCCTTAAAGATGGCGAAAAACAGGGAAGATGCTTGTATTTTACACGTGCGACGGCGCCTTATACACGCAACCCCGAGACCTGCCCCAATCAAGATTTATATTATCACATCGGCATTTATGTTTTTAAGGCGGCCAGCCTTCAAAAAATGGTCTCTCTACCGCGCGGCGTGCTTGAAGCAAGAGAATCGCTCGAGCAATTGCGCGCTCTTGAAAACGGCATGAGTATTTATGCCCGAATCATAGATAAAATTAAACTCATTGATGAAGCACCGGCTGACATCAACACGCCTGAAGATTTACAAAACTCCCTGCCCTTTATCAAATAATGGTCAGATATCCTGTTTTGTTTTGGTCTTTGAAAACGCACATCCGCAATAAGTTTGCCGATATAAGTCAAGTTCATTTATCAGCGTCATACGCAATTCTTGCATACCTCCTTTGCGTCCCTCGATTTCAAGATAGGGACAGCCGGTTTTTGATGACGCAAGTTGCGCGGCCTGATTGACCTGATTAAGATTTTTATAGCGCGACACGCCAAGAACGGATGAAACATGCGTAAAACCGCCGGCAAGCGCATATTCCATCACGCGCCTCAAGCGCATTTCAAAACAAAGCGAACATCTTTTGCCGCGCTCCGGCTCATCTTCAAGCCCTTTGATGATCTCGCACCACCTGTCGTTGTCATATTCCAACTCAATAAACGGCACATGGTAAATTTGGCACACACGCTCGTTTTCATCGCGGCGTTTTTGATATTCTTCAAAAGGCATGATATTTGGGTTATAAAACACAACCGAAAAATTCAGGTGTTGTTTTGCCATTGTCTCAATCACCGCGCACGAACACGGTGCGCAGCATGACAAGAGCAATATATTTTCTTTTTGTTCATTCATGGCTTTACCATACAATATTGTCTTTTAAAAAGCAAATATTTTGACGTTTGGCCTGAAGTTCCCTTCCCATCTTGTGAATAAGAAACGGCAAAAAATTGATATCAGGCCAAAATTTTGATACGTTTTTTATCAAAGAACAATTTTTTTTGAAAGAACAAAAATGACTGAACAAAAAACCGTCTGTGTGGGCAATGTCTGTTTTTCAAACAATTTGCCGTTTGCGCTGATTTGCGGCCCCTGCCAAATTGAAAGTCGGTCGCATGCCGTGATGATTGCGGGCAAAATGCGTGAAATCACACAAAAACTCGGCCTCGGTTATGTTTTTAAGGCATCGTTTGATACAGCCAATCGCACGTCTATCAACGGCGCACGCGGTGTGGGTATTGATGAAGGCATGCAAACCTTTGATGAGATAAAAAAACTCGATCCCGATATGCCGATTGTCACCGATGTGCACGAAGCGTGGCAATGCGCTGAGGTTGCCAAACATGTGGATATGCTTCAAATTCCGGCTTTTTTATGTCGGCAGACCGATTTGGTGGTGGCGGCAGCCACAACAGGCAAGCCCGTCAACATCAAAAAAGGCCAGTTTTTAG
>JAGCTK010000050.1 GCA_017963715.1 Alphaproteobacteria bacterium
ATTCGGTTGTTGAAATCACCGAAATACCTTGTAATTGGTAACTTACATTCTTGGCAAACGGATTGTAGTTTTTGCCCATCTGACCTTCATTACGCGAAAATGAAGTTGTTTGCACGGTTTTGTTGCCGATCATTTTTGAAAAACGTTGCGCCGTGACTTCGTTGTTTTGAGATAGAATAACTTTGCAAGCCGTGGTTGAAATCACGGTTTCCAAATCATCCTTACCGTATTTACCCGAAATTTGGCCCAAATCTTGTCCGATCAAAAGGTATGAAACTTTCTGTCCGCGGCCGACGGCCGGTCCGTCAATCACGGCTTTTAACTTAGGCATTTGCGGAAACTCGTCCAAGACGAACAAACAGGCAAACGGTCCCATTTTTCCATCCGTCTTATTTTCGGACTTCGGCGGGTTGGAAATTAGGTATGAACTCATCAGTTCGATAAACACCGAACTGATCACACCCAAGGCTCTCGCATCTGTTTGGTTAATCGAAAGATACACAGAAATCGGCTTAAACACACCCGTCACCGGATCTTTCATGCCGCGCAAATCCTTAAAATGCAAATCCGAAAAACTCGTTCTGGCCACAACGGCCGCGTTTTTGAAGATGTTAATACCGGCAAACGCCGTCGAAATCACGGAACCGCGCTCTTTATCCGGCATGGCCGACAATGCGCTGAGTTCGGTATAGCAACGTTGTGCATAGCCGTATTTGCGTGCTTCTTCCACCGCTTCGTCCAGCAAATCATGCATCGGGTCTGCCATCGCAGCCATTTGATCACCTTCGGCCAACCGACGTTTAATTTCTTGCGCCTGTTTGATTTGCGCCTCGGTCAACCATTCCAAAATCATGGCAATACATGATTCGCGCCCAATCCACTTTTCCGGCAACAAATTCCATGTGCCGATCGGCAAATAATTGTCAATGGTAATCGCGTTATTTTGCAAATCACTCAAGGCCTTGGGCACCATCGGATCGCGCATATCGTGATAATAACTTTCCAAAACTTTTTTATCTTCTTCATCCAATTTGCCCTCATAAATACGACCGATAAAATAGTCGTTGGCACGAGCACGTTCGCACTTGGATGCAATAAAATGTATAAAACCGTTTAATGCCGCACGACCTGTTTGCGACCAGTGCGGATCGGCACCGCCTTTCGGATCTTCCACCAAAATATTGCAAATTGAATCGACATACATATCGCGATCCGGCCCCATTTCGGGCAGCGCATTCGGTGACAACGGATTCCATGACGGATAATAAATACCTTCCGAGGGCTTATCTTCTGCACCCCAGTTGATGATAAACACGGGGCCGACTTTGGCACGTGCACCCGAGGTTTGAAAACACAGTTCGGGCTTCGGGTCATTAATAATCAAACTAAGTGTCGGCGAATGAAAAATCGTCGGCACAACGACACCTGCCGTTTTACCTGTTCCCGGAGGCGCGCAGCAAAGTGTTGACAATGTTTCTTTTAACAACAGTAAGCGACCGTTGAATTTGCCGACCACTTGGCAAAAACCGTCATAACCCAACAATTCCATTTTTTCGATATCGCGTGCAGTTGCAATACGCGCCGAACCGTGCACGTTCGATTGAAAACGGTACGGACACGAAATACCGCCCACAATCAAGCCGAACGGCAGAGAAATAGCCGGCAAAATCGGCAACCACCTGCTGATTGAAAATTCGTGCGACGCGGACAACTTGTGCATCCAACGCGAATATTGCTGGAACAAAAACGACGGATGGTCAAACACGGCGTTAACAAACATTTTGACGCTTTGCATATTCTCTTTTGAAATACCGTGTTCAAGCAAAAACGAAAAAGGCAAAGAAAAAATCGTTAAAAAAACCGTCACACTCAGCGTGATGACCATTGTCATTGCCATCCATCGGACAGCTTTGTCATATTCTTCCCGTTCGACACCGCGCTGTTTCATCAAGATTTACTTGTATCAAGTTTTTTGAAAATGCGTTTCAAATC
>JAGCTK010000051.1 GCA_017963715.1 Alphaproteobacteria bacterium
AGCAAATGCCATCTTATATTCCTGCGGCTCTTTTTCGAGTTGCTCGATGGCCTCTTTTAAGACGTATGCCTCAATATCTTTGCGTTCGGCATTAAACTGATTGAGTTTTTCGGCAAGTTTGAGCGCCTCATCATTGTTTTTTGTGCAAAGCAGCCTGTGGCCGGCATCCGACTCCCCCACTCTGCCGCCGGCATTGATACGCGGGCCCAACACATAGCCCAAATGGTAAACGGTCGGCTTTTCTCTGATGTTTGAGCGGTCAATCAATGTTGTCAAACCGAGATTTTGTCGTGACGCAATCACTTTGAGGCCTTGTTTGACATAAGCGCGATTAAGCCCCAACAGCGGCACCACGTCACAAACCGTACCCAATGCCACCAAATCCAAAAATGCGAGCAAATCGGGCTTATCATGTGTTTTAAAAAAGGATCTGTTTTGCAGTTCACGATTGACGGCAACCAATACCAAAAACACCACGCCGACAGCTGCCAAATACTTTAAAGATGCGTCACTTCCCGTTTCATCCAACCTTTTGGGGTTGACAACTCCAAAGACATGCGGCAATTTTACCTCGGCTTCGTGATGGTCCAACACAATGATATCAAAACCTTTCTCGGTTGCAGCATCCAGCACATCAAAAGCCGTCGTGCCGCAGTCGGTTGTTACAACCGTTTTGATATGCTGCTCTTCAAACCTTTCAAACGCCAGCATACTCGGGCCATAGCCTTCATCGCGTTCGGGGATATGAACGCACACTTTAAGGCCGAAAGACTCAAGATATTGCCTTAAAATTGCGCTTGATGTCGCACCGTCCGCATCATAATCGCCGATAATGCCGACACTTTTTTTTGCCTCGATGGCATCTGCCAAAAAAGCGGCCGCTTTATCCATATCTTTGAGGCTTGACGGATCGGGCATCAGATTTTGCAATTTCGGATCCAAAAAACTTTGCGCATCATCGGGGGTGATACCGCGGGCGGCCATCATCCGACACACAATATAAGGCAAATTTAATTTTTGCATCAAAAATTCCACCTGATTTTCATCGGCTTTTTGATACACCCACTTTTGGCCCGAAATCGACAAGACGCCGTCAAACACTTTGGCTGTTTTCCTTCTTGAATATTCAAATTTTTCGTTATTCTGCCACATCAAGTGTTCAAAGACAATCAAAAAAATAATTTTTTACTTTACTTTTTATCATATCTTCTGCCATAATCGAGGCACAAGGTATCAAGAATATGTCAAAGTTTTTGAAAATATTTGTTCTTATGATGGCGCTCTGCGGCTGTCAAAAATTAAAGCCGCTGACCATCCAAACAGGGCAAGGTGACGTTGTCTACCACGTTGAAGTGGCCTCGACCGATGCCGAGCGCATCAAAGGCCTGATGTGGCGCGAACATTTGCGCACCGATTCGGGCATGATTTTTTTGTTCTCGGATGACCATCCGCAGCCTGTTGCCATGTGGATGAAAAACACCTTAATTTCGCTTGATATGCTGTTTTTATCTAAAGATTTCAAAATTATCGGCATTGTTCAAAACACAAAACCGATGAGTCTTGAGATGATTCGCCCGACCACACAATATGTTGCCGCCGTCATTGAACTCAATGCCGGCCAAGTCAAAGAGCACAGCATCAAAATCGGCGACCAAGTTATATTTGACACGCAACATAATTAAATCAAGGCCGCGTTATTGTCACAATTTGTGGATATCCGGACGCATTTTACTCACGCAAAGCAAAAAATAGTGTTTAGATATTTATTTGAAACGGCGTTATTTTTTGGCGTTTTAGGTGTATGATTTAAACGGTGGTTTAAATCAAGCAGTTTTTTTTAAAAAATTCAAAAAATTTTATCACGCAAAATCAATGCATTAGGAAAAATCATTTCTTCACAACATGTGTATGATTTAAACCACCGTTTATGATACACTTCTCAACATTGTGGGTGCTGTTGTTATTGGCCTTTTTTATGATGGTATTCACACACTCTTTTGTTGTTATTATTCTCAGCCTTGTGTTGAAGAATAAAAAACAAAAAAGATCCTCACACTCTCGGGCTTTACCCGAACACCTAAAAAAGGCCCTTGCACTTGCCCATGTCATTCTCGGGTTTGTGCT
>JAGCTK010000001.1 GCA_017963715.1 Alphaproteobacteria bacterium
ATTACGGCTGCGCTTTATATGATGTCGGCAAAAACAGCCATTAAAAATATGTTGCAAGCAGGATACCCTATCAAAGATGCAATCAGTAAAGCCAATGATACGCTTTGTGATAACCAAGCCGGAATGTTTGTCACGGCATTTATCGGGATTTTAGACCTATCGACCGGCGAAGTGGAATATGTCAATGCCGGACATTGTCCGCCTTTATATAAAACGCAAACCGGCTATCAATATCTTGAAGTTAACCGCAATATCATTTTGGGCGTCAGACCGCATTATCAATATGAGAGCAGAAAACTGACGTTAAAAAGCGGTGAAAGATTGTTTTTATATACTGACGGTATTACCGAGGCACAAGATAAAACTTTTAAGATGTTTGGTGAAGATCGCCTGCTCAAAGCCTTGAATCAGAAGGATATGTCTTTGTTTGATACATTAGATCATGTGTATCACAGCGTTAAAGGCTTTGTCAAAAAGGCGCCGCAATCCGATGATATTACGATGTTGATTTTGGAATTTCATCGCAAAAAAATATAAAACTCGAACGGAGAAAATAATGGCCACATTAAAAACAAAAGTTTTAGGTATTGATTTTGAAAACCCGTTTATTCTGGCTTCGGCGCCGCCGACGGCTAAGATAGAATGCATCGATAAGGCCTTCACACTCGGTTGGGGCGGGGCTGTCTTAAAAACGATTACGCCGGATGATTTGGAAATGATAGAAGCGTCACCGCGTTACGGCGTATGGAAATTAAACAACCGAATCTGCGGTTTTGAAAACATTGAACTCTTGAGTCACTTAACGGTACAACAATGGTTGGACGGGATTAAATACTTAAAGAAAAAACATCCGACAAAAGTGCAAATTGCAAGTATTATGGCACCTGTTGTCAAAGATGAATGGCAAAAGTTGGTGTGTACATTTAACGATTCAGGCGTTGATGCGTTTGAACTTAATTTTTCATGCCCGCACGGTATGCCCGAAAAAGGTGTCGGCATGGCCATCGGCACAAGTGTGGAAATATCTTCGATGATTACAAAATGGGTGATGGAAGTGGCGCAAAAGCCTGTGTTTGTTAAACTCTCACATAATGTGACTAATATTGCGGAAATCGCCAAGGCGGTTGAAGCCGCCGGCGCCAACGGTTTTGCCGCCATTAATACGGTGCAGTCGCTGATGGGTGTTGATTTGGACACATTCGAGCCGATACCGAATGTAAACGGTCAATCGACTTACGGCGGATATTCGGGTATGGCCATCAAGCCGATCGGTTTGCGTTGCGTGGCGCAGATTCGGCAAAACAGCAATTTGCCGATTTTAGGTATTGGCGGTATTTCAAACTGGCATGATGCGGCAGAGTATATGACCGTCGGTGCGGATGTTGTCGAGGTTTGCACGGAAGTGATGACAAGCGGCTATATCATCATCAAGGCGATGTTGCAAGGTCTGTCGGATTATCTTGAAAGCAAGGGTTTGAACAGTCCGGCTGATTTGAAAAATCGTGCCATTTCTCATTTGTCCGCGCATGAAACACTCAACAAACAAAAACAGGCTTATCCGCATATTGATGATGCGTTATGCATCAGATGCACAAAGTGTGTGACAATTTGTGATGAATCCGAACACAGCGCATTGTCGCTTAAAGACGGGCATATTATGCTTGACACTGATGCATGCGTCGGTTGCTCGCTGTGTTCACACGTGTGCTTTAAATCAGCCATTACGATGAAATAATCCGTTATTTATTTTTCTTTCGGCAGTTCCATCCGATGCAGGCATATGTAAAGCCAAGATTTAAGACTTGTTGCTTATCAAGCATGTTGCGGCAATCGACAATGTTTTTGTGCGCCATCAGTTGTCCGATTCGATTTAAATCAAGATTTTTAAATTCGGGCCATTCGGTTAAAACAGCCAAGACATCCGCTTGTTTGACAGCCTCATCAATGCTTGAGGCATAACGAATTTGCTCGCCCAAGATTTTTTTTGCATTGGAAATGGCCTGCGGATCATAGGCCGTGATATCGACATGATGGCTAAGCAATTCATTGATAATTTCGATGGCTGGACTTTCGCGGCAATCATCCGTTCCTTCTTTGAAAGCGAGGCCCAAAACGGCTATTTTTGGTTGGGTAATATCTTGAACGGCCGCTAAAATACGATGTGCCATTTTCTTTTTACGTGCGGCATTTTGGCATATCACGTCTTCAATAATCGTCATATTGACGCCGTGACGGCGTGCAATATATGCAAGCGCGGCGGTATCTTTAGGAAAACAACTGCCGCCGTAGCCCGGACCGGCTTTCAAAAACCGATGGCCGATACGTTTGTCGAGCCCCATACCTTTGGCCACTTCATCAATATCGGCGCCCGTTTGCTCGCAAAAATCGGCCATTTCGTTGATGTAATGAATTTTGACGGCCAAAAATGCGTTGGAGGCATATTTGATTGTTTCGGAAGAACGGCGATTGACATACAAAATTTGCGTTTTATCTTGAAAATAAGCGTATAATTCGGCCATTTTGGCTTTGGCGCGTTCG
>JAGCTK010000052.1 GCA_017963715.1 Alphaproteobacteria bacterium
AACGTCATTTTACAAAAAATTGCGGCACATAAAAGATGGGGCGGATTATGGAGTTATTCGGCCGCCGGACATGTGGATGCCGGTGAAGATTATATCACCGCCGCCAAGCGTGAACTGTTTGAAGAAATGGGCATTGATGCCCAAATAGAGCGTGAAATTGCCGCTTTTTCCATTATCCGAAACGGCATCACCGTTGCCTTTCATCACGTGTTTTTGGTGCATTCCGATGCCAAAATCACGCCGGACCCGTCGGAAGTTGCCGAAATCAGAGAAATTTCGCTAACCGATCTTAAAGACGAAATCAAACACCATCCTGAACAATTTTTGGATGCGTTCATCACTGCCGTCAAAAAATGGCAGGATAAAAAATAATATCCGATGCATATCGGAACAGCCCGAAGATGCAACATAAATTTTTCTTGACAAAAATCGAATTTGTTATAAGATAAGATTCAATTTTCAATTATTGTATAATCCTATCAATCACATTTATTATGAAAAAGTTTTATATTTCTGCGTCAACGCCGCATACGGTCGATAAATTGACGCTCTACGCGCTTGAAGGCAATGCGCTTGTAGATCTTGGAAATGTTGAACAGCTGGTACATATCAAAGATGATATCTATCAGGCTGGCAATTCAACCCTGCTCATTAAAGACAAACAAGTCTCCGTTCTTTCGGCCGATGCTCTGCCGAGGCCTATCGTCAGAGAAATTCAGCCGCAGATACCTGAATGGATCAAACGTTTTGCGGACACTGTTTCCGTCGCCAAAACATCCGGCCCGCTCAATTCATCTTCCGGTCTTTTGTATGACAAATACATGGCTTTGGTGGCCGAATTCTCATACAAGGAGTTTGAAAATCTGGTCAAAAATGCCATTGTGCTTTTGACAGACAAAAAAGCGCAACTGTTGATCAAAAACGAAGACGGTGTTTATCGCGAAGAGCCGAACATCATCAATCTTCGTTTTTATGACGAACCTGCGTTTATTTACCACGGCGGTGTTTATGTTAAAGATGGTGCCAAAAACGCCAAATCCGGCTATGTCAGAATTGAGCCTCGCCTCTTGTTTGCAGCCGCAAACTACATGATTTTTTGGTGCGGTGACAACAAATTGTTTGCTATCCGATCCGCAGGCGATGTTATCAACATTGAAGCGCTCGGTCATTTTGACAACTTTGTTCCGACCAAGGTCAGCCTAGTGTTAAAACTTCAAGATGAAGTCGGTTGCGACGTGTTGTACAACCTCGGCAACGATCTGCAGGAAATCTGCTGCTCCTCGGACGATACGCGTTGCACGATAGAAGAAAGCGGTCGTATTGTCCGTGAATATGAAGTGGTCTACGACGGTGTTCCCTATCCTGAGACCATTGTCTACAACTTCGTTGACGGTCAATACAAATCTTAAAACAGCACCCCGATAAATTCGGGGTGTTTTTTTATCCAAACAGCACAAATTTTTGATAAACCATTTGCTTTATCCAAACTTTTTTATATAATTGCTTATCATTAGTTTCGTATACTAGCGCAACATCAGGACAAAACATTATGACCGATAAAATCTCAACAGAACTTCAAAAATTTAAGGTTTTTAAGCAAAATTTCAAATTTTCCCAACTGCCTTTGGAAGATATCGACGGCAATTTATATTGTTGCGGTTTTCCCATTTATGATGATGCGCACCAACTCATCGGCGAGTGCGAAAAATGGATCAATATCGGCATTATGATCAAATCTCCCTTGTCACGGATTTTATCAAATCTGTTTCCGTATGATTTTGAATTTCGCGGATTTCAACTCAAAAGTTTGGAGGGCTTTTTTCAAGGTATCAAATTTAAAAATCCCGATATTCAAAAATATGTTTTTGCATACAACGGCATCAATGCCTATTATATGAAAGCCGCCAGCGATTATCATTGGCAAGATGACGGCAATCTCTACTGGCAAGGTGTTCCCGTCAAGCGCGACAGCGCCGATTATTAGGCTTTGGTGGATGAACTTTATATTTCCGCCGCTCAAAATCCGCTTTTCAGACAAGCCTTAAAAAACACGGACCGGCCGCTTATTCATTCAATCGGCAACACCAACCCTTTAGAGACCGTTTTGACTCGTTTTGAGTATGAAAGACAAATCAATGCGCTCGCCGCATTCTTAAAGGCATCCGATTGAGTCTAAAAAATCCATAATTTCACAGGCCGTTTCATCAGGTGTTTGCGCACTGTTATCGATGATTAAATCGGCAAACGCTGACTTGTGATATCCCTCGCGATACATTTCTTGAATGCGCATTTTTTCCCATTCGGTCAAAGTGCGTGTTCCGCGGTTTTGAAGGCAGATTTCTTCTTTCGGTGCCAACGTGATGTTAATAAACTTTGTTGTCTCATCTTCCCACTTTTTCCATTTATAAAACATTTTATCCGTCATCGGATAAGCAAAAATGATATTTTGATATCGCTTTAACTTTTTTTCCCGCACCACTTTTTCATCAAGTCTTCTTAATCTTTCAGTCCAACCTTGCCGAATACTTAAGTGCAAACTTTCCTGCTCTTCATCCGAAAGCAAGTCGTCCACCTCAATAAACAAAACATTTTTGAGTTTTGTTTGAAGTATTTTTGAAACCGTCGTTTTTCCGGCATTAATCGGACCGTTGATATTGATAATTTGCATCATTTTTCCCTTCAAATTAGAACATATTCAAATATACCAAACATTTAACAAAAAAATACTTAAAATTGCAATCAATTTTCACACTCAAAAACACACGGCTTATTTGCTTTGGCGCTTTGAACGATTAAACTTTTTTTAATGATTATGATTTTATATAAGCCCAAAGGATGGTGTGCCATGGAATTGACTTTATCTATGTTTTTAATTGTCTGCCCGTTTGCTTTTTTAGCCGGTTTTGTTGATTCGATCGGTGGTGGCGGCGGCCTTATTTCCATTCCGGCTTATTTACTGGCCGGTTTGCCCGCACACGAAACGATTTATACCAATCGTTTATCTGCCTGTCTCGGCACAATCACGGCAACAATTCGTTATTGCAAAAATCATTATATTGACTACGGCTTGGCCGTCGTCGGTATTGCCACGGCAGCGCTCGGCGGTTTATCGGGCGCCAATTTAGCCCTTTGGGTTAATGAAACAATTTTCAAAATTTTGCTGATTATCCTGTTGCCTTTGGTTGCAATGTATGTGTTGCTTAAAAAAGATTTAGAGCCCAAAAAAGACACACCTGCCATTTCAAAGCGTAAGCAATATTTCATTGTCTCCACGGCATCGTTTTTTATTGCGATGTATGCCGGTTTTTACGGCCCGTGCTCCGGCACATTTTTGATTTTGGTTTACTCGGCCTGTGCCAAGATGGATATTCTTAAAGCCGAAGGCAATGCAAAACTCATTAATATGGTTGCCGACATTTGTTCGCTCAGTGTGTTTTTATGGCATGGCGTGGTGCTGATTCCGCTCGGTCTGACAGCCGCCCTTTTCAGTATTGCTGGCAACTACATCGGTGCCGGTGTCGTGATGAAAAACGGCTACAAAGTCATCCGTGTGGTCATCTTTTCGGTTTTGCTTTTGTTGTTCTTAAAAATTGCCGTTGAAGGTGCGATTTATCTCTTCCGCATGTTTTAAGATTTTATACATCCGTATTTTTTATTTGAAGCGACATTCTTTGTTCAAACGGCTCAAAGCAGTATTTTTCATATATATCTCCGGCCAAAATGCGGCTCAATTATCCTTTTTGCCTCAAAATCATGTATAAAATGATTGATGAAAAAATAAAAGAAATACTTTTGAAAACAATCATTTGTACCGAATGAAGATAAACACCGTATAAAATCCACGAAAGCATGCCGATATTATAGATGATATAAGTCAGTAAAGACAGCCCCTCGACATTTTTTGTTCTGACCGTTTCAATTGATTGCGGCAAAAACACAATTGCCGTGCAAATACCCGCAATATAGCCCAAAAGTTCTCCGATAATATGCATATTTTTTTCCTTTCAATTATTTTATGAATCATCCACCATCGCATCTGAGAATATGTCTTTAACATCATCAAAATCGTCTTTGTGACTCATAATCATCATATGTTTGACTTTTCCCTTATCAGAAACAAATTTCGGTGAAAGCATCATTTCTTCTTTTGTATGATAATCATAAAGACCAATGCCGCAAACTTTACCAATCGCCAGCAACGGGGCAATATCCCATATTTTGGCAGCAGCGACCGCCGCACGCAATTTGCCCATACATAAATACAGCGAATAAACAGCAGCCGAAAAATAATCTTCGACAATAAATTTACCTTTGATATGCTCAGGTTTCAAACTAACTTCCCATGCGTGCGCCTGAACAATGCGTGAAAAATTTCTCGGGATATTATTCAACACCTCGGTTTTTCCGTCGTGCTCTCTAAACACTTGTTTTCCGTTTGTATAAACAAAATCATTCAGTGCCGGCGTATAAATAAAACCATACAACGGTTGCTTGTTTTTAAACACGGCAAGCAACACACCGTAAAAAGGCAATCCTGCACTGTAATTTAAGGTGCCGTCAATCGGGTCTAAAACAAATTGATATTCACTACCCTCAATCTTTTCAAATAAATAACCATCCAAATGATCAATGCTTTCTTCGTCAATAAGCACATAATTCAGATCTGCAAAATTTTCTGCGGCAAATTTTTCAAACGCCAGACTGTTGTGCAAATCCACTTCCGTCACAATCGATAAAACGGCATCATGATCTTCCTTAAAATAAATTTCATGCTGTTTTTCCAGCGCCTCAAAAGAATATTTGCCTATTTCTTTGACGAACGCTTTCATTTTTTCAAACATATTGTTCTACCTTTTTTTGATAAACTTGCACTTATTATAACAAACCTGCTTTTAAAGACAACACTAATTTATAATCGTAAACAAAAATAGTTGTTTTCAAAGCAACTCATTGGCACACCTATATAAGATATTAAGTCATAATCTGTAAAATTTTTTGATTTGATATTTTTCATAAATACAGGTCATAATCTTGATGAAAGTTATCTTTCGTGTTTTAACTGTTAGAGGAAAATAAATATGCGAAAAGTTTTATTACTCACCGGTGTCGCCTGCCTTGCAGCCGCAAGCGCCTCTGCCCTTGAATTTAATCCGTACATTGCCGCAAAAGCAAAATATGTTGTGGCACGCAATGAAGTTAAATTGACCGGAACATTTGAAGATAAGGCCAAATTACATGATAACATTTTCGGTGCTTCTTTCGCTGTCGGTAATACTCATCCTTTGGAGGTCGGCGATTTAAGATTTGAATTGGAATACACCAAAAATGATGATGCAAAAAAGCAAGGTGCCAAAGTCAAATCACAGGCTGTTTTATTTAATATTTACTATGATTTTGATGTCCAATTAACCGTTCCGGTAACTCCTTATCTCGGCGTTGGCTTAGGTTGGGGACGTACCGAATGGGGTGATGGTACCAAAAATATCAAAGAAGACGATGTTTCAATGCAAATCGGCGGCGGTATCAGTTATAACATAAATGAACATGCCATCGTTGATTTCGGCTATCGTTTTATCACCTATGGTGATTTTGATGAAGAATATCGTATTCCGGGCCTTTTGTATGAAAAGTACGAGTAGAACCCGCGTGCACACGAAATCATGCTCGGCATCCGATATCAATTTTAATTATCGGGTAAAATAATAACCAAAAACGGCAGATATTAAAATCTGCCGTTTTTTTAATTGAAAAACCAAGGATAAGGATTGTGCGTCATTTTGAACATTTCAAAAGATTTTTCCAAACAATCCACGTCTCCTATTGTACAAGGCCGAATGTATATGCCGTTTTTACAGTCATAACAAATGTTTTTGTGAAGACACCGCCACACATACTCTTCTTGTGTAATAATAACGCTCTGATCCCCGCACATTGCCCACCAAATCGGCGCAACATCAACTTTTATTCTCTCATATTCGGGCAGTGTTTTTAACAAATAATGCCCCAAATGCAATAAAAAGTTGTACTTAAAACTGCTTCTGATAAGTTCCGGAATAATGTCGATTTTTTGCGTATTTGAAAGAACCGAAAACTCTTGGCAAAGCACGTTATACAAAAAAGCCATTTCTTTCAAATCCGTCGTCCAACAAAAACCGCTGAAAGCCGACAATTTTTCCTTCGGCGAAACTTCTTGATTTTGCAAAATCTTTTCCGTTTTTTCCATATAGAGAATAATTAAAATTCATAATTTTATTTCACCGCTTAATGTATGCCAAATTTAAGGCGATGTCAACCATGTTTTTATACGGCGCAAATCTCATTCTCACATCACAAAAAAACCGCCATTACAGCGGTTTTTAAATTACTTTTTCTTTTTGTTGCGCAGTGCCTTATAATACCTTGCTTTTATCTTGGCATCATAGCCCCGGCCCGGAGACGTCTCCTCAAAAAACACATTCAACAGAGCTCTTGCCTGTTTCTTCGGAAAGTACTTTACAATCTTATCAAGTGTCTCATTCCAAAGATTTCTATCCTTTTTGATGGCCTGTTCGATAAGTTCCTTTGCTTCTTGCCGTGTCTCACAAACATCAAAAATCTTGACCATTGTGACACCGCCGATACTTATCTTGTTTTCGATAAAACTCTTTATGAGTTCTTTCAAAGCCTCGCCGGAATAAATCTTGACAATCTTTTTCTCAACATCTTCATATATGTAAAGTTTTTTATCCGACCACTCAATCAACAGGTTTTTGACGCCCTTTTTCGAAAACACTCTGACCATTTTGTTAAAAACTTCAATGCTCAGATATTTCACGCCAAAAATGATGTCTTTGGCACCTTTGCCAAACACCTCCATCGCTTTGATGGCAACAGCATCATGAATACGACAATTTTTGCCATACTCAAGTAAAAGTTCTTTTGACGTCCTTTTAGAAAAAGTCTCTAACATCTTGATTAAAACTTCGGGGTAAACATTTCCCTCGATTTCAAAAAAGATTTCATCAGCATCTTTGATTGAAAGATTTTCAAAGAAGCGCTTCTGAAGTTCGGTCACCGGCTTTTTCTGTTTGCGGACAAACCTTTCAAGACAGTCCGTTTGCAACCTGTTTTGAGCCACAAATACGGCATCATTTCCATACGAGATGTACTCACGCAACAACTCCACGGCATTTGGTGTATTAAAAATACCCAATTGCTGTTCTTTTGTTAATAATTTGGGTTTCATAAGCGGTATATTTTATTAAACAATAATTTGATTGATGGTTGTATTTTATACTTTTTTTATAAAAAGTCAAGTTTGAAACATGCCCGCTTCAAAGAACCTGGTATATAAACGCAAAAATACTCTTGAGATTTTAGGTATTTTATCACATACTTTTTATCCGATAAAGATAATATACAAAAGTCCGAAATAATACATCAAATCCGGTACTGTATTTTTAAAGAAAATAAAACGATGAAAAGAAAAGTTTGTGTTGTTGTTACCGCCAGATCAAGTTATCCGCGAGTCAAAAGTATTATGACCGCCATTAAAAATCATAAAAATCTTGACCTGCAGGTCGTCACGACATGCTCGGCCAATTATGACGAATTTGGCCATGTTGCAAAAGTGATGGAACAAGACGGCTTTAAGATTGATGAAAAAGTATATTCTTATCTTGGCGCCCATTCTTTAGCCTCCTCATCACAAACCACAGGATTGACATTGATAGAGTTGTCTTCCGTGTTTGAAAGACTAAAGCCTGATATTGTGATAACAAACGGTGACCGATATGAAACAATGGCAACGGCTGTATGTGCATCATATATGAATATCCCGCTTGTTCATATGCAAGGCGGCGATGTTACCGGAAACATTGATGACAAAGTTCGTCACGCCATCACAAAACTGGCGGATATACACTTTGCCACCTCCGAAAAATCTTATCAAAGGCTGCTTTTACTCGGTGAAAATCCCGACAAAGTATTTATGTTCGGCTGTCCGGCGATTGACTTGGTGCGTGATATTTATAAAATGAAAAAACTTGATTTTAATCCTTTTCAAAAATATAAAAATTTCGGCAATCTTAAAGGTATGCCCGACAAATATTATGTCGTGATGCAGCATCCGACAACAACAGATATCAAGCACGCACGGCAAAATTATGAACAAACTTTAACTGCCGTCAAAAAACTCCACGCGCCGACTTTTATCTTTTTTCCGAATGCCGATGTTTCCGCGCAGGAACTGAAAAGTGCAATTGAAGACTTTTATCACTCTCATCCCGATTTACCGATACATTTTTTTGAAAACATGAAGCCGGAAGATTTTATTAAATTTATTTATCAGGCACAATGTTTAATCGGCAATTCGTCTGTTGGAATCAGAGAATGTTCTTATCTCGGCATTCCCGTTGTCAATGTCGGAGACAGGCAGCGCAATCGCGAAAGAGGCCAAAATGTGATTGATGTTGATTATGATGCCAACGCAATATATGATGCGGTCAAAACATGGGAATTACGTGGCAGGCCGGAACAGTCATTCATTTACGGTGACGGCACGGCCGGCCGAAAAATCGCAGACACATTGGCTTCCATCGATTTAAGTATACACAAAAAACTAACATACCAAATATAAGAGGGATTTATTCTTTACGGTTTACAAACTGAAAATTAACCGATGAACATCCAAATCCAAGAAACAGATGCCGGTGAAACAAAAAGTAAAATACATATTTTTCCGCGTTTTGATAACGACGGTATTGATACCTGGCCGAAAATTGCAAAACAACAATATGATGCAGATGAAATTTTGCAAAAAATAAAAATATTATAAAAGTAAATCACTCTTATTCCCATGACCACCGGTGGTCATGCGGTTTCCAACCCCAGTATCACCAATAAAAAAGCACCCTTTAAGGGCGCTTTTTTATTGGTGAGGCTTAGTAAGCGGGTTACGAGCTAAGATATAACGCTTTAATATTGTTCAATCTTTATTTTATAATAGTCAAACTTTTTATCAGAAGAGGTTGTTTTAAATTGTGCTTTACTAAAAGGATCAACGTCCAATATTGTACCAACAGCATAATCTATCTGCACATCTTTTTCATCATAATACTTTACAATAATCCTTATTGATGTTTCTTTATCTTGATTATTTTTAATAATGCCACATACATGATGATGATTCAAAGTATCTGGACAATCATGTTGCTCAACAAGTTCTATAGCTTCTATTACTATTTCCGGATTTTCATTTAATATTCGTCTAATTTCATCAACAGAACCTTCTGCTTTTGTTGTATTAGAATACAATAAAACCAACAATATTAAACTTATAAAAGAAATTTTTTTCATATTACCTCCTATTTTTCCAAAACAAAAAGTAAGACTTTCTTCCATTCTTCAAACTTAACATCTTCAGATATTGAAGCATTTGCCGGGCTTGTTGATGGTAGAGGAAAAGACTGTCTTTCTGATAAATATTTCGAATTATATTTCTCAAAATATTTTGCTGCTTTCTGACCATTAAACAAAATATATTTTACCGTTTGAAATTTTGAAAAATCATTTGGTTGCTCATTTCCAATATTAGAATCTAAACTGCCGTTCCTTTCACATTTTGAAAGGCTATCCCACAAACCGATACCATTTGATTGAAGTAATTTTTGTTTATCATCTTTACTTTTTAA
>JAGCTK010000053.1 GCA_017963715.1 Alphaproteobacteria bacterium
GAGCCATTCCGGGAGCCACACGCGGCATAGGCTGTCCCATCATACGAGGCGGCATCGTCTGCCCCATCGGCATTTGTCTCATAGGTTGTCCCATGGGTTTTGGCTGGGGTGCTTGCCCCATTGCCTGCATCTGCGGTTTTTGCGGTGCAGCCGGCTTTTGAGGCATTAAAGCATCTATCGGTGCATTAAGTTCAGGCTTATTCATCGCAGGACGCTGCGGCGCCGGTGCTGCTTTATCTTTATTCGGGGATAACAAACTCATAAAAAATACCTTTCAATGACATCATTTTGAATTATTTTACGATGATATCATAAAAAAAATATTAATCAAATATGTTTTTTTGTTTTAACAGAACAACAATGTTTTTTTGACAGCCGCCGGAATCTTGCATTTGAAACCCGGCATATGCTTTTGGGCGTAATTTTCCCAATCTTTTTTCGTATATCGACGAGATTCCCGCCGTTCTTGCGTAAACCATAAATACCCTGTTTGTAAAATGATTTGACAATGGCCCAGCGTGGCCGACTTAAAGTCTCTGTTTTTGATTTTTTCAAGAAGTGCCAACACCTTTTGGCTTTCCGGCCGATATGCCAATTGCCCGATTTGTTGCACTAAAGCAGCAATTATCCGATACAAAACTTCTGTCTCACTGCAACTTATCACATCATAACGGCAAAATGCCACATGCGGCCCAAAATATTGCATATGATTTTTGATTATTTGATCAATCTGCGTTTCAATATAATCTTTTGACGATTGAAGTCTAAACATTGTTTGCGCAATCATCAAAGGCGTGATACCGGCGTTTTTTTCCATTACTTTCAAGAAGTTGCGCATTTTAACCCGAAGCAACGTCTCGTCACAATTGGTCTCATCTTCCACCCATGCAATATGCTTTTGCTTAAGATATGTTTTCATCACATCGGGCGATATCATCAAAAGCGGACGCAAAATCAGCATATTTCCCATCGAACAAACTTCTTGCATACCGCACAACCCGTTGAGCCCGCTACCGCGATAAAGGCGCATCAAAAATGTTTCGGCCTGGTCTTGAAGATGGTGAGCCATCATCACACAATGCACATTGTTTTGGATACACCAATCGTTGATCAAAGCATATCTTGCAACCCTTGCCGCCTCCTCGATTCCGGTTTGAGGCTTTTTCCCTTCCCAAACAAGTATATGATGTTTGATACCGTATTTTTCAGCAATTTTCTTGACATACATGGCCTCATCCGAAGATGACGGTCTTAAGCCATGATCAACCGTTAAGGCCACAATTTCATGTCCCAAAGGCGTCAGTTCATCAAATGCCATCAACAAAAGACCGAGAGAATCGGCTCCGCCGGATACACCGACGGCAATTGTTTTGTCTGTGATTTTGTGCTTTTCAAGAAATTCTTGAAACATGTTTTATTTGCATCCGAGTTTTGAAACCTGAGATTTGGCTCTGTTTTTAAGATCTGTTTCAGCTTTGGGAAATTCTGTCGGCAAAGCCTTGAAAGCGGCGCACGCTTCATTTTTTTTGCCGAGTTGCGACATCGAAAGCCCCAATTTATAAAGGCTGTCTGCCCCTTTGTTGCCGTCTTTGTATTTTTCATATCCTTTACCGACTGCAACCGCCGATTTGGTATAATTGCCGTCTTTATAATATGTTTCGCCAAGCCAATACTGCGCGTTGCCGGCCAGTTTATCCGTCGGATAATTTTCGAGTATCAATAAAAAATCTTGTTCTGCGGCACCC
>JAGCTK010000054.1 GCA_017963715.1 Alphaproteobacteria bacterium
GAAACCGAGTGCGTCATGAAAATTATGCCGAGGCTTTATTTTTTGTTGTGGCAACCGGTTTAAGTTCGGGCTGTAAAGTGCTGACTTTATCTTCTTTGGCGGCTTTGATGCACCGACCTTCAATTTGAGCACCCGGTTCAATGGCAATGGAAGAGTAGGTGATATCGCCGCTGACGCGTGCACTTTTGGCAACAATCACGTCTTGCGCTTCGGCAGAACCCTGCAGTAAGCCATAGATGCTGATATTTTTTGTTTTGACTTGGCCGTAAACGTGTCCTCTAGAACCGATAATCAATTCTTCACAGATGATATTTCCCTCAAGATGCCCGTCGATATGTATCACGTCACCGCCCAAAATATGCCCTTTGATTTTTGTGCCAAAACTGATAATGCTCGGCACGGGCGTATTGCTTCCGCGACTCATACGTGCGATTTTGAGATAAATCATTTTGCGCCATTTCATGTGTATTATCCTTTACTGTTTGTTAAACGCCGTGATAAAAGCCATCTGGTCAACATTGACCCCGTTATATATAACTTCATAATGCAGATGCGGACCCGTTGATCGTCCGGTTGAGCCGACTTCTGCAATTTGGTCGCCTTTGGTAACGGTTTGACCTTTTGTGACATATGACTTGTTCAGATGAGCATATTTGGTCTTAAAACCGTTTTCATGGTCAATTTCTATCAAATTGCCGTATCCGTTGACCCATTCGTTGCGCGTGACCTTTCCGTCAGCCATGACTTTGATGATATTACCTTGATTTGATGCCAAGTCAACACCTTTGTGTGTTGCCGATTGTTTGTTGAACGGGTCGGCACGGTAGCCGAAAGGCGAACTGACATGATAATTCCAAACAGGCTTACCCGTCGGAACCGAGCGCATCACATCGCGGTAATAAGACAAATCATCAATTTGAGAAAAAACATCACGCATTTTTTGCGATAATTTTTCGTTATCCACTTCCGGTGCAGGCTCAAACGCACCGCCGGAACTGTCTTTTTTACCGCCGGCAAGGGGATTGTAATATTTGTTTTGATTTTTGATGGACTTATTGATGTTTGATAAAGCATCTTTAATTTTTTGTGTTTCAACTTCTGAAATCTTGGCAACTTTGTTTAAGATTTCCATTTCGGAAATTTCAAGTTTCTGAACGGAACTTTCAAGTTGTTGAATTTTTGACAGCAATATGGCACGCTCGGACAACACTCTGTCACGCTCCAAAATTGCCTCGCGGACAGTCATATTTTGGTCAAGACCTTCATTTTTGAGCCAATCTTCATTGTCGGTAATTTGTTTGATTTTGTCTTCCATCACCTGCACTTGCTGCTTATAGCGGTTTAAGTCGGATTCATTGTCCACATTTTCGTCGGCAAGCATAGCAAACAGCGAGTTGATGTTTTTGTGCACGGCAACAAAGTCGCTCATCAAATCGGCATAAGCATCACGTGTATGATCCAATTTTGACATCAATTTATCGGATTTATGATAGATATGGTACGAATATGTACTCCATACACCAATCAAGACAACAAAAATCAATGCAAAAATTTGTAGTCTGGATGATATATTAAAAACCTTGGCGCGACCACCGCTGCGAAAAATAATCTCTTTGTTAGAAAAAAACGGCTTGGACGATATATAACGTAATTTGCGCGGTTTTTTTATTTTCAGTTTTGTATTTCTTCCCATATACAATTCCACAAAATCAGCGGTCGAACAGATATCCGTTCATCCGAAATTTTGGCGCATCATAACAGTTTTTTTATGCCGCGTCAAGCAAAAAGTGGCACACAAATCGGGGAGAGGTCAGGCCTGCTGCTGACCAAGAAAATTGGCGCACGAATCGATACCGTTTGATATTAAAACATCAACGGCTTCGGCCACAACGGATATGGCATGTTCAATGACTTTGGCATCGGTTTTTGAAAAATGCCCCAACACATAATTAATCACTTCAGGGCCTTTGGCTTCAGGGCGCCCGACACCGATACGCAAGCGGTGATACGAATTGGTGATATTGTCATCAATACTTTTAAGGCCGTTGTGTCCGGCATTGCCGCCACCCGTTTTGGCTTTGAGTTGGCCGAGTTTTAAGTCAATATCATCGTGGATGACAATGATGTTTTCGGGCAAAATTTTGTAGAAAAAGGCGGCTTTGACAACCGCGTTGCCCGACAAATTCATAAACGTTTGCGGCTTTAACAAAATGACTTTTTCGCCGCCGATTTGCCCCTCGGCAACCAAACCGTCAAATTTGTTTTTGAAAGCGCTAAAATGATAGCGGCTGCATATTTCATCAGCCGCCATAAAACCGACATTATGGCGTGTGTTTTGGTATTCGCTACCCGGATTTCCAAGACCCACAACCAAAAACATCTTTTGTTCAAACCTTTTAGCGTAAAAAGTCGACGTGAATCGGCATATCCGTCACAGGATGGAATTGAATATCCTGACATTTAACCTTTTCGGGTTTACCTTCGACATCCAAGACAATTTCAGAAGTCATCAAATCAGGCAAATCCAAGGCTTTTTTGAGTTCAACCGGATCGAGACTGATCATGACCGGATCTTTTTTGCCGCCATAGATGACAGCGGGCACGCGACCTTCGCGACGACATGCACGAGCTGCCCCCTTACCTGCTTTCTCACGCTTTAATGCTTTAAATGTAATATTTGACATGTTTATATTCCTTTAAAATTTAAGTGTTGCCTGACAACAGACCTCCAGGGGTGTCTGATGTCAAGTGACGCATTGATACAACTTTATTTTGTAAAATGCAAGTATTTTTTTTATTTGTATCTTATCCTAAAGTTGACGGTATCAGTGGCAGTGAGCGTGTTGACGTATTGTTATTGTCACCTTTCGTGTTTGTTATGCAAACACGTCAAAGGGTCTTCCGATTTTTGTTATGCGAGGACGCAATATTAAATAGGAATTTATTTGTTATTACCCACCTACGTGCCTTTTTTAAATAAGGATAAATTTATCATCACCCCCTCCGAGCCTCCCCCCTCAAGGGGGAGGATTCATAAGGGAGTGCCTCAAGGGGGAGGATTTTATTTGTAGCGGATTCTGAAGTTGACCGTATCCGTGCCGGCCGCTTCAACCGCTTGACGTGCTTCTTCGACGGTGTAAATACGCTTTGGCACGGCTTGTTCACTTGTGCCGCCCGTGCCGCCACCGAGACTCGCGATTAGTGCCACACATTCATCATGCGTGCCGCAACTTTTTTCTGAACCTTGTAACATATCTTCGGCCGAGGCATACATGATGCCGCCTGATGTATAAACGCCATCAGAATCTTTTGTGTAATCTGCAATAATCCCTTTATACCCTATATCTTGTAATCCGTTCTTGCAAGCCTCATCAGGGCAGTATACTGTTGTCTGGATGTATTGACCATCATAATCATACGTCATTGTGTCAAAAGGAGAATACTGGTCAAAGGTCGTATTATAGCCCAAAACAACTGTTGTCACACCGGAACTCGTAAAAGCATTGTCCTCTATTTCCACATTATCGGGGATAGTGAGAGATGTTACTCCACTCTGCCAAAAAGCGTCGGCACCAATTTTTTTTATATTATCCGGCAGTTCCAGAGAGGTTAAGGTGTAGGTGAATAAAAAGGCAGATGTTCCAATTTCAAGATCTGAAGTGCCATTTTGAAATGTCACCTCTGACAGACTCGTACCCTGAAATGCACCACTACTGACAGTTTCCAGTGAACTAGGAAATGAAACAGACTCTATGTTAGAATAGCTATAGTCATTATTAAAATTTGATACCATCTTCACACCCTCACCAAATTCAATACGTTGAACGTCGTATGAAGAAAAACCATCATGGTTATACAAATCTCCACCACAGCCATCTATAAGTCCGTACTCATTTGCTGCGGCTGCCTCAAATTTTAACAAGCCGGTTTCCTCATCAAATGACCAACCGTCTCCTGAAATCACAGCCGCCTTTGCGCCTGTGGCCATCGCCGTCGTCGCCAGCAAATTGAATATAAAAGTTGATTTTTTCATATGTTTTTACTCCTAAAATAAAAGTTACGTTTGTTGTTTGGATCCTCGGGACACGCCCGAGGATGACAGGTGTTTTCTCTGTCATGCCGAATTTAGTTCGGCATCTTTCCGTAAGATCCTAAGATCCTGAAA